>NZ_JBEOPI010000007.1:0-145259 GCF_040309905.1 Shewanella sp. CAL98-MNA-CIBAN-0140 | reverse complement strand
GCCGAAGGCGCTCCCCTGCTAAGGGAGTATGGGCTTTAAATCCCATCGAGGGTTCGAATCCCTCCCTCTCCGCCATTCATTAAGTAAAGTGAGTATTGTTAAAGTGCTGACTATAGCAATATTTATGAATGGCATCTTGTACTGATTTAGCGCGTGTAGCTCAGCTGGATAGAGTACCTGGCTACGAACCAGGCGGTCGGAGGTTCGACTCCTCCCACGCGCACCATAATAAAAAAGCCCTGCATTAATGTGGGGCTTTTTTTTTGTTAATTTTAACAGCCTTTTCTCATTTAACCGTAACCTCTTTATCAAATTAAAGGTGATATTTACATCTTTATTCACTTGTTATCCATATCATAACTAATCATTTATTTTATCAAGGTGTTAAATCAACAAAGTATAAGTATACTTATGATTGAATTATGGTTTTATCAATTTAAAGGTGTTATTGCCAATTCTATTGCAGATTTAGTATTTTTTTGACTTATTTATTGAATTTTATTTAGTCGACATTATTGAATGTTACTTATTTGGTAAGACCAATTTACAAAAAGATAGCATTTTTGTTATAAATTGTTTATATTTCGTGGCAGAATTTGGGTTTACAGCCTCAGTTTGCTGTTTTTACCATGAAATATAACGTCATTGAATAAGCGTAGAGCTTGAATATTTATGCTTTCCTAAATAGTTTAAGTTTTTTATGTTGTCGTTAAGCGGTTGTTGTCTTGGTGCAAGTTTGTGACTTTGCACCGTGACCGCGCATTGGGGACGGTACATAATAGTCAACGCAATTGTTTGATGTTTAACAGACAAAGTGAGAATACATGACATCGATATCAGAGCAGTTATCCGATGCACTAGGCATCATGGTAATGGGCATGGGCTTAGTGTTTATTTTTTTGAGCATCTTAATCATCGCTATTGGCATTATTGCCAAGCTTTTTCCTGCACCAGAAGCGACAGCGACAGCGACAGCTACACCAGTGCCAGCAACACCTTGTGCACCGGGACATACCGGCTTAGATCCTAAGCTGATTGCCGCAATTACCTCAGCGATACATCAATACCGCGCAAAATAAATTTGGAGTCATTATGATCAAGCCATTAGCATTAACCGATGTCGCTCTGCGTGACGCACACCAATCATTACTGGCAACCCGTTTACGTATCGACGATATGCTACCCATCGCGCCGCTATTAGACAAAGTGGGTTTTTGGTCACTCGAGTCATGGGGCGGCGCTACATTTGATTCATGCATTCGTTATTTAGGCGAAGATCCATGGGATCGTATTCGCGAATTGAAAAAAGCCATGCCTAATACACCACAGCAAATGCTGCTTCGAGGCCAAAATCTATTAGGTTATCGCCATTATGCCGATGATGTCGTCACTCGTTTTGTCGAACGGGCGCATGCTAATGGCGTGGATGTTTTTCGTATTTTTGATGCCATGAATGATGTACGTAATTTAGAAACGGCAGTTAAAGCAGTTAAAAATGTCGGTGGTCATGCCCAAGGGACTATTTCTTTTACCACAAGTCCTGTTCATACCATTGATACATGGGTTGATATGGCCAAGCGTCTTGAGGATATGGGCGCCGATTCATTATGCATTAAGGATATGGCCGGTTTACTTAAGCCTATGCAAGCCTATGAGCTTATCAGTCGTTTAAAGTCGCAAACCGACTTAATGATATCTATGCATTGTCATGCGACGACTGGCCTCAGTACTGCGACCTATCAGAAAGCGATTGAAGCGGGCGTAGACGTATTGGATACCGCTATTTCATCGATGAGCCAAACCTATGGTCACAGCGCGACAGAAACATTAGTGGCCATGGTTGAAGATACTGACAGAGCAACCGGTTACGATATGGTGCTGCTCGAAGAGATCGCCGCTTACTTTCGTGAGGTGCGTAAAAAATATGTGCGTTTTGAAGGTACGTTAAAAGGGATAGATTCACGAATTTTACGTGCTCAAGTGCCTGGCGGCATGTTAACCAACATGGAAAGTCAGCTTAAAGAGCAGGGCGCAGCAGACAAAATGGATGCGGTGCTGGACGAAATCCCACGGGTGCGCGAGGACTTAGGTTTTCCTCCGCTGGTAACGCCCACATCGCAAATTGTCGGTTCGCAATCGGTCATTAACGTACTAATGGGCGAGCGTTACAAGTCGATGACCAAAGAAACCGAAGGGGTATTGAAAGGCGAATATGGCGCCACGCCAGCACCTGTGAATGCCGAACTTCAAGCTCGAGTACTTAAAGGTGAACAAGCCATTACCTGTCGTCCGGCAGATTTGATTGCACCTGAATTGGACAAGTTGCGTGCAGAGTTAGCTCAAAAGTCTGCGGAGCAAGGTTTCACCTTAGCAGCTGATGTTGACGATGACGTGATGACTTATGCGCTGTTTAACCAAATTGGTCTACAGTTTCTTAAGAATCGTGGCAACCCCGATGCCTTTGAACCTGTTCCAAGTGCCGATGATCTTCAAGTTAACACCGATAGTGGCCCAGCAACTTATACGGTTAATGTCGAAGGGCAACGTTTTGTGGTGGAAGTGAGTGAAGGTGGTGATATCAGCCATATTGCACCCACCTCAGCCGCGCCGGTTGCTACAACGCCAGCACCAGCGGCCTCAGCCACTACGGGTGAGATTAAGTGCACCATGGCGGCACCCTTATCGGGGAATATTTTTAAAGTGTTAGTCGATAATGGTCATGCAGTCAAAGCCGGTGAAGTGATCATTATCCTTGAAGCGATGAAAATGGAAACTGAAATTCGTGCCCAAGAAGATGGTGTAGTCATTCAGTTAGCGGTTAAGCAGGGTGACAGTGTAACCGTAGGTTCTACATTGTTATCACTAACATAAGAGGTCTAAATGGAAGGATTATTGGCCTTTTGGGGCGAAACGGGTGTCGCCAACTTTAGTGGTGGTCAACTACTGATGATGGCGGTTGGTTGTTTATTGCTATTTTTAGCAATAATTAAAGGTTTTGAACCACTATTATTATTACCCATTGGATTTGGCGCTATATTAGCCAACATCCCAAACGCTGGCTTTACCGATGAAGGTGGTTTGCTGTTCTACGCCTATCATGTAGGGATCGAAACCGGTGTATTCCCATTGCTCATTTTTATGGGGGTAGGTGCATTAACTGACTTTGGGGCATTAATTGCCAACCCTAAAACCTTATTACTTGGTGCTGCGGCACAATTTGGCATTTTTGCGACACTACTGGGTGCTATTGCCTTAAATTGGGTGCCTGGTTTTGAGTTTAGTATGCAAGATGCCGCTGCCATTGCCATTATTGGAGGTGCCGATGGTCCTACAGCGATTTTCTTAGCCTCCAAACTAGCGCCTGAATTGTTAGGTGCCATTGCGGTTGCGGCCTATTCCTACATGGCGCTCGTGCCGTTAATTCAGCCTCCTATCATGAGGCTACTGACCACCAAAGCTGAACGTGAAATCAAAATGGAGCAATTGCGTGAAGTCAGCAAAATGGAAAAAATTATTTTTCCATTGATGGTACTAGGATTAACCATTTTATTTTTACCTGCAGCAACGCCATTAATCGGCATGTTCTGTTTGGGTAATTTAATGCGCGAATCAGGCGTGGTAGACCGTTTATCGAAAACGGCTCAAAATGAGTTAATCAACATTGTGACGATCTTTTTAGGTCTTGCTGTCGGCTCTAAATTATCAGCTGATCAATTTCTGCGTATCGAAACCCTCGGTATTTTAATCCTTGGCGCGGTCGCATTTAGTATTGGTACCGCTTCTGGTGTATTGATGGCTAAATTAATGAGTAAGCTTACTGGGGGGAAAATCAATCCGCTTATTGGTGCTGCAGGTGTTTCTGCTGTGCCAATGGCAGCCCGTGTGGTGAATAAAGTGGGATTGGAGTCTAACAACCAAAACTTCTTGTTAATGCACGCCATGGGCCCTAACGTTGCCGGTGTGTTGGGTAGTGCCGTTGCCGCCGGCGTATTGTTGGCAGTGTTAGGCTAAACGTTATCGATTGAGTTGAAAAGCCAATGCGCCAGCATTGGCTTTTTTGTTTTTATCTCAAAGGTAAAGTAGATACTGCTATTGGATTTATATTGGCATAGTTAACTTTTAATACTGAGCAATCGTGGCGTTATGGTTGTGAAAGAATTGTTTGCCCTAGCATTAGTCTTTATCACATAGGTGTCAAAGATAAACAGCAAGGCGGTATGTTTTACAAACTATATTGGTAAGAAGAAATTGCCCAAACGGTTACTTTTTAAATGCTACTCTTAGCCTGCAAATAAAAACAACAAACCGACTAGGTTACGAATATGTTAAGAGTGCTATCTGTTCATTAAACGCACTATATCAGTTTAAGAAGTGTTCACTGACTCACCCTGAATATTGGTATTTTAGCTTATTTGTATGTCCATCATATTGGGTATCACAAATCGAAAGATAACATATACTAAAGTCCATTTTTAGCAGAAAGCTTATCCGTATACCTCTTTATAGGTATCTAAGTTACCGTTTTTGTTAATAGTTTTATTACCAAGATAACATCAGCCTAAAATACTATTAGTTCGACAGGCCGTTAATTTTACCGGTCAAAAGTCGCAAATTTTGAATTAGCGTCAATATCTAGGCAAACAAGCATCTAAAATGCAGGATAAATCACGGAAATGGATTCGTGAAGCCGCTAAAGTTAATACCAGTTAACTTGATAGTCATATATTTTACGTATATTTAACTTACCGGTAATTTAACTTAACTTAACTCAAAATAACAATTAGGGATGTAAGATGAATAACAAACTGCTTGCTAGTCAAGTTGCAGATAAGGCTTGCCACAATTCTACTGCAGCTAAAAAATGGGCTTTATCAGCATTAACCTGTTCGGTGTTATTGGCCATGGGAAGCGCCAATGCCGCAGACGTCAAAGTTACTTCGGTTGCCGATGCTGTTACTCAAGGTACCGTAAACGCGAATTTAAATTTACGCTATGAATCGGTCGATCAAGAAAATGCATTGAAAGATGCCGATGCATTGACCTTGCGTACCCGCTTAACCTTTGCGACGGCCGAGTATTATGGATTAAGCGCTTTGGTTGAGTTTGAAGACTCTCGCAGTGTGGCTGGGGTAAATGATTACAACGACGCCATTGGCAATAATACTGATTACTCAGTGATTGCAGACCCTGAAACCACTGAATTAGACCAAGCGTTCTTACAATACAAACGCAGTGGCTTTAAAGCCAAAGTGGGTCGCCAAGTGATAGCACTTGATAACATGCGTTTCTTAGGCCATGTCGGCTGGCGTCAAGATCGCCAAACATTCGATGCTGTCACCCTGCAATATGGTATTAATGACTTTAGCATTGATTATGGCTACCTCTACAAACGCAACCGTATTTTTGCTGACATTAAAGACATTGATTCAAAAGATCACATCATCAATGCATCATACAATTTAGGTTTGGGTAAGCTTAGCGCTTATGGCTATTTACTCGAAGAAGATACTAACATTGACAATGGTATTGACACCTATGGTGTTCGCTTTGCTGGTGCCAAAAATCTCGATAAAATTAAACTACTTTATACCCTAGAATATGCCACTCAAGATGCTGACAAGGCAACAACCTCATATTCTGCAGATTATATGCTAGGAGAAATCGGTGTAGGTGTTAGCGGTTTAACCTTTAAAGTAGGTTATGAATTACTCGGTTCTGACAATGGCGAGTACGGTTTTGCGACGCCACTGGCCACTTTGCACGCATTTAATGGTTGGTCAGATCAATTCTTAGCCACACCCAAGCAAGGCTTGGCCGATACTTATGTGTCAGTCGGTGGTAGCTTAGTGGGCGGCAAATGGGCGCTGGTTTATCATGATTTTGAAGCTGACGAGTCAAGTGCCACTGTTAATGATTTAGGTAACGAAGTAGATGCGGTATTTAGTTTACCTATTGATAAACATTATACCGTAGGCGTTAAATACGCCGCTTACTCAGCGGGCGATGCCGGCGCTGGTAAAGTCGATACCGATAAAGTGTGGTTGTGGGCAAACGCTAAATTCTAATCATCAATAAACGATAAGCGTACTATTTTGTAAAAAAGCGAGTATCAATAGATACTCGCTTTTTTATTACTATTTGACGCTATTAGCGCGAAACATCACGAAACGGCTGGTTGTTGCACCGGTGTTTCGTCAGAGTAAAACTGTTCAACATCAAGCTGGCCTTCACTTTTACCTATCACAACCGCGGTCATCATATCGCCAGTGATATTGGTTGCAGTGCGGATCATATCAACAATACGGTCAATGGCTGCGATAAAGGCAATACCTTCAAGTGGTAAACCAATAACGCCTAATGTCACTGTTAACATTACCATCGCGCTACCCGGTACACCCGCGGTTCCGATAGACGCGACCGTTGCGGTGACCGCAATCAACATATAGTCAGTCATATCGAGCGAGATGCCATAAATTTGAGCAATAAAAATGGCCGCAATGGCAGGGTAAATTCCGCCACAACCGTCCATATTCATGGTTGCACCTAATGGCAACACAAAAGCACTGTAACGTTTTGATACTCCCATAGCCTCAGTACAGCGAGTACTTGCTGGCAAGGTTCCAAAACTTGATGCGGTACTAAAGGCGACAATTTGTGCTGGTATGGCTTTGCGGAAAAACTTCAACGGACTAAGACCAGCAGCAAATTTCACTAATCCGCCATAAACAAACACTATGTGTATTAAGGCGGCAATATAAATCGCAAGAATAAACTTACCTAAAGGCAATAACGTGCTTAACCCATACTCGCCCACAACCCATGCCATTAAGCCAAATACACCAATTGGCGTTAGCTTTAACACCATACGTGTTAATTGGAACATCACTTCAGCACCGGCTTCGATGGCATTTTTTAAGGGGGCAGCTTTCTCACCAACAGTATTAATGGCGATACCAACCAAAGCGGCAAAAACGATGATTTGCAATACATTGCCGTCAGCTAAAGAGGCAAATGGATTAACAGGGATCATGTTAAGCAGCACTTGTGCGAAGCCAGGGATATCTCGTTCACGCACTTCAGAAGTGGCTAACGCGAGGTTACCGCCCATGTCCATAAGACTGCCAACCGTTAACCCAATAAATGAAGCTATCGTGCCAGTAAACATAAACATGGCTAAGGTTTTAAAGCTTAAGCGTTTTAAATTACCTTGCGAACCCAGCGACGTAATACTGACCACAATGGCGCAAAATACCAAAGGAGCGACCAGCATTTTAATGGCACTAATGAACAAATCACCAAGCGGTTTTAACATCACGGCTGATTCACCTAAGCCGACACCTGTGAGCGTTCCCAAAACAAAACCAGCAATGACTTTCTGCCAAAAAGGGATGCGATTGAGCGTTTTCAATATCATGAAAGTTCCAAATTATGTCATTATGACGTCACTAAATCTGACTAGACAACGTCGTTGTGCTTGACTCATTACGTTCACTAATGAGTGATTAATTACTAAAAGCTAAACCTTTCGATGGCGATATGGTGCTGTATTGCTGTCTAGCTTGTTGAAGGCGATGGATGGTGTTTATACTCAACCGTTCTCTAATCAACCTGATAAGGTTAATAAATATTAACTGCATTGTATGAACTGAACGAATGACAAACAACGTTATTTTATTATAACTTAGATGAATAACTAACTTTGTTATTATAACTTATATGAATAATTAACTTTGTTATTATAACTTTACGTTTTTTTACTAATCATTAACTGATTAAGCTATAACGGGCCAATGTACCTAAATGGCGTGGCACAAAATGAAGCTTTGAGGTAATGGATGTCGTCACCATCTGATGAAAGTCTGTTGATCTTTGAAGATGATTTTTTGTGGTAGTTTGCGGCAATTTTCTACAGGCAGAGTTAATGAGGCAGAGTTGTTGTAGATGAATAAGTGATAACGCAGTAGAAAAAAACCACTGCTGCTAGCAGTATTTGCCTAAACAGGTGAGTTTATGGGTAAACAAGCGTCTTTGTCGCTAATATTTGCGCCACATCATATTCATCCAAAGTGTTAATCATTTTTTTTGCGAACAAATTGTTGCCCCAAAAGAGCAATCGGCCCTAGCTATCATGTTGTTACGCATTTACTCTGAGCAGATTAACGTTAAGATATCGGCTGAGCAAATTCATCGACAAATAGTGATGTTGTCACTTCGTCAGTATGATGAAAACACTATGAATGGGTTCGTTAAATGAATATGAACACTAGTAAAAAGGGTTATCAATGACCAGTTTGTGGTTGATGTTCAGCGGCGCTTTTTTTGCCGCAACCTTATTGCCTGGCGGCTCTGAAGTGTTACTCGTAGGATTATTGAATCAAACACCATCATCATGGCTTGAATTATTGATACTGGCCAGCATAGGGAATACGCTGGGGGCGATAACCAGCTATGGCCTTGGTCGTGCAGGGCGATTAGCCAAAAACCCACAAGATATTCAACGACGTCAATATCGCTATGCACTGGCATGGATTGAAAAATATGGTCTGTGGGCCTTACTATTGTCTTGGTTACCGATAATCGGTGATTTGTTATGTTTACTGGCTGGGTGGCTGAAAATGCCCATTGTGCCTGCTTCATTGTTGATGTTTATCGGTAAGCTATTACGTTACAGCGTCATCGTATTCTTGGTTATGTATATGGTTGAGTATTGATATTTTGTCATTTCTGCAACTGTGGTTATGTTTGTTGTAATAAGAAAGGAGTCGATTTTGAAACTAAATGTAAATCAATGGATATTCGCTGCAGCTATCAGTGCGGCATTGAGTGGTTGTGCATATGACGCCCACAAATCACCGAGTTTACCCCAAGGCGTGAGCTTAATTGAAACGGCCACTGCGTCCGAAAATCAAGTCAGTATTCCCTATAAAAAATATCAGTTAGCCAATGGCTTAACCGTTATTTTACATCAAGACAAGTCTGATCCTTTAGTTCATGTCGATGTAACCTACCATGTGGGATCGGCGCGTGAATTAGCCGGCCGCAGTGGTTTTGCCCATCTATTTGAACACATGATGTTCCAAGGATCGCAACATGTTGGTGACGAACAGCATTTTAAAGTTGTTACTGAAGCCGGCGGAACATTGAACGGTAGCACCAATACCGACAGAACCAATTACTTTGAAACGGTGCCGAGTAACCAATTAGAAAAAATGCTCTGGTTAGAGTCAGATCGTATGGGCTTTTTCTTACCCGCACTGACGAGCGAAAAATTCGAAGTACAGCGAGAAACCGTTAAAAATGAACGCGCACAGCGGATTGATAACCGTCCATATGGGCGATTGAATGAGCGTTTTAACCAAGCATTTTATCCTGCGGGGCATCCGTACTCTTGGCCTGTTATTGGCTGGCCAGACGATTTAAATCGCGCCACTGTTGATGACGTGAAGCATTTCTTCCAACGTTGGTATGGGCCTAACAATGCCACCTTAACCATTGGCGGTGACTTTAATGAAATGCACACGCTGGCGTGGGTAAATAAGTATTTTGGTGAAATCCCAGCAGGACCTGCGGTTAAGCCTGAAGCTAAAACCATGGTGACATTGGATAAAACTCGTTATATCTCAATGGAAGACAAAGTACATTTGCCGCTGATTTATATTGGTTTCCCAACGGTTTACGTGCAGCACAAAGATGAAGCGCCATTAGATCTACTGGCCAATATTCTCGGTGGCGGCAAAACCTCGCTCATTTATAAAAACTTAGTTAAAGATGGCTATGCGGTACAAGCTGCGGTGAGCCATCCTTGCCAAGAGCTCACCTGCCAGCTATCACTCTACGCAGTGGCGAACCCCGCTAAAGGCGGCAGTCTTGCTGAACTTGAAATCAAAATTAATCAAACCATCGCTGAGTTTGAACAACGCGGTGTTACCGACGACGACTTACAGAAAGTCAAAGTGCAGTTCGAAGCGTCGACTATTTTTGGCATGCAAAGCGTGGCCGGAAAAGTATCAACACTTGCCTCCAATCAAACCTTTTTTGGCAAACCGGACATGGTGGCATCAGATTTAGCCCGTTATGCCAATGTGACCCAAGCCGATGTGATGCGTGTGTTTAATACCTACATTAAAAACAAGCCAATGGTAGTGATGAGTGTGGTGCCAGAAGGGCAAACGCAATTGATTGCCCATGCTGATAATTTCGAGCCAAGTACCTTGCCAATAGCACAAGATGCGGTAACGGGATTAACCGATATTACCTTGGCTAAATCCTCATTTGATCGTAATAAAATGCCGTCGTCTGCGGCAGCACCGTTATTGACCGTGCCACAATTGTGGGACAGTCAACTCGCCAATGGCATTAACGTCATGGGCACCGAAAGTGATGAAACCCCAACGGTCGAATTGCTTATTTATTTAGATGGCGGTCATCGCTTAGCACCCATCAATAAGGCGGGTCTGGCCGAGTTAACTGCGTCCATGCTTAATGAGTCAAGTGCGCAACGCAGCAGTGAAGCACTGGCTGGCGCGCTTGATCTGCTGGGTTCGTCAATTAGCTTTGGCGCGAGTAATTCACAGAGTTACATTAAAGTATCAAGTTTGACCGAAAATCTTGATGCCACGCTTGCCATCGTTAAAGAGCGCTTATTTAGCCCAGGTTTTGTGGCGGCAGATTTTGAAAGACTGAAGCAGCAGCAGTTGCAAGGCTTGCAACATCAAATGTCCGATGCGAACTATCTTGCTCGCAGTGGCTTTTCAAAATTGCTATACGGTGCCGATAGCCCAATGGGGATCAGCAGTGATGGCACCATAACCTCAATATCGGCATTAACACTGGCTGATGTGAAGCAATTTTATCAGCAGCAATATCGTGCCGGTAATGCTCAAATGGTGGTGGTGTCAGACTTAAATCAGCAACAGATCATGCCAAAATTGTCGATGTTTAATGAATGGCAAGGCGAGGCGACTCAGGTTGCCGCATTACCTGCACTGCCAACACACCATAAAAACACCATTTATTTGATTGATAAACCGGGAGCCGCTCAGTCGGTCATTGATATTGGCCAAGTGTCGTTACCTTACGACACAACGGGCGATTACTTTAAGGCTTATTTGATGAACTATCCATTAGGGGGAGCATTTAACAGCCGTATCAATCTTAATCTACGTGAAGATAAAGGCTACACTTATGGCGCTCGCACTCAATTTAGTGGTGCTGAAGATTCGGGTCAGTTTATTGCCAATGCCAGCGTCAGAAGCGATGTGACCGGCTTAGCGTTGGCTGAGTTTGTCAACGAAATTAACGCTTACCAAGCATCAGGTATGACCGACGAAGAAAGTGCCTTTATGCGCAGTTCGATTGCGCAAAGCCAAGCGTTAGAATACGAAACTCCGTATCAAAAAGCCGGTTTTTTAAGGATGATCCAGCGCTATCAGTTAGATAGAAACTTTACCGCTCAGCAAGATGAAATTGTTAAAACCATTTCGACGGATGAGTTAAATAAACTTGCCAGTAAATTATTAGATATCAATACGATGGTGATGTTAGTTGTCGGTGATAAATCCATCGTTGAACCTCAACTAAAAGCGCTGGGGTATCAGATTGAAATGGTGACACTTGTCGACTAGTTGAACACTTGTTACTACGAAGGTTAACACTAGCCTTGAAATACGCTAGTGTTAACCATATATACAGGACATATACGCTTCGCTGCTAGGTTCTAGGCGGACTGCGTCCTACTAGGGTCTAGGAATAGAGCGCCTGCGGCTGCTAGGACAACCTGCGGTCTTCGAGGACGCTACGCTTCTAGAATCTAGGACCTAAAACCTAGCACCTAGAAGGAGCGAAGCACCGCCCTCTGGCGAGCTTGCGAGTTCCTAGAACCTATCAGTCGCGAAGCGACGCACTCGGTAAGGCGTCACCATTGTCTTCAATCACTGCCCTGTTCTGTTATCCTACGGGAGTACTGAAACGAGCATGTTGAAGTGACTTGGGTATATAATAGGTTGAGCTAATTGGTGTGCTTTAATCGTCATATCATTTTGTGTCGGTTATCCGCTAAATAAAAGATAATGTTTAAGGCTCCATCAAGGGTGACAGAGAGTGTTGCCATTTTTAATTTAAGACCTATAAACAAGTTGATTTATACTTAGTTACATTTTTTTCGCGTATCACTAATCATCTCGTTTATCATCAGGTCTAGCTGTTTACTCGCAATGCGAATCCATAAAAGAGAGTAGTAAATTGAAGTCTTTCAATGAAAAAGTCGAACACTTAAGCGACACTCAAGGCCGTGAGTCTTTATTGGGCATGTTACGTGGAATTGAGCGTGAAGCATTGCGTATTGATGAAAATGGTCATTTAGCACAAGATGAACATCCAAAATCGCTCGGTTCTGCGCTGACGCATTCGCGTATTACTACCGATTATAGCGAGTCCCTATTAGAATTTATTACGCCAGTTTGTCATAGCATTGATGAATTATTAGAGGGGTTAACCCAAACACATGCTTACAGTGTGCGTAACTTAAACGGTCAAAAACTCTGGCCTGTTAGCATGCCATGCTATGTAGGTAAAGTAAGCGATATCCCTGTAGCACGTTATGGAACCTCCAATAACGGTAAAATGAAAACCTTATATCGTAAAGGATTAACCCATCGTTATGGTGCGTTAATGCAGATTATTTCCGGGGTTCATTTTAATTTCTCTGTTTCGCAAGATTTATGGCAACGTCTATATGACGACAAAATTGCTAACGGCAATGGCAGCGCTTGTTGTAGCAAAAGTATTAATTTTGAAGACTTCATTTCTGAATCTTATTTTGGACTGATCCGTAATTACCGCCGTTTAGTATGGGTATTACCGTATTTATTTGGCTCAACACCGGCATTATGTAGCTCATTTATAAAAGATCAAGACGTCGATTTTGAGTTTGAAAAAACCGGTAAAGGCACCTTATATCTTCCTTATGCAACATCATTGCGCATGAGTGATTTAGGTTATACCAACAAAGAACAAGATACGCTCAATATTAGCTATAACTCATTGCCTGATTATCTTGAGGGCGTGGGCGCCGCAATTAAAATGCCATCGAAACAGTTTGAGCAAATTGGTGTCAATGTTGATGGTGAATTTCGTCAGTTAAACAGTAATATTTTGCAGATTGAAAATGAGTTTTATGCACCTATTCGCGCTAAACGTGTTGCCCAAAAAGGTGAAAAACCTTCGCAGGCGCTATCGCGTGCAGGCGTTGAGTATATTGAAGTGCGCGCTTTAGATGTCAATCCATTTAGCCCGGTTGGGATCGATGCCACTCAAGTGCGTTTTCTGGATCTATTTTTATTGTACTGCTTATTGTCGCCATCTGAAGACACCGACGCGGTCGGTGAAGCTGAAATTGGTGCTAATCTGAAAGCCGTTGTATTAGAAGGGCGCAAGCCTGGACTTGAATTACAGCGTAATGCTAAGGCCATTAGCTTAACGCAATGGATGCACGAGCTATTTGAACAGTTAGCGACTCTCGCGAAATTACTCGATGGTGATGATAGCCATGCTTACCAAGACGCGTTAAGCACATGGGCTGAAGCGATTGATGATCCTGATAAAACGTTATCAGGCAAGGTGATGCAAGAGGTCGTTGTTAAGGGCACAGATCACAGTGTGTGGGTTAAGCAATTGGCCGATGATTATCATCAGTTTTTAAGTCATTACCCATTAAGCCATGATATTGAGCAAACCTATAAAAATGAGGCCAAACTCTCTTTACTTGAACAGCAAAGTCTAGAGGCTCAATCACAAGATAATTTTACCACTTTCTTAGAAAACTATTTTTGTGATGTGGTTCCTGCGGGCACTTTCGAGGCGAAATAATCATGCAGTTTTTTTCATCTTGGCGAGTGCTGGTTGTCGCGGTAGCGGCATTAGCCCTAAATGGCTGTGCTTCATCGCCAGATGAAATGGTTCAATGTGGCACAGTATCGAGCTACTTAGCGCCCGACAACAGTGCCAATTTATACCGTGTAGTGGTGACTCACTTAGATGATGTTGCGGTTATTTCAAGACCCAATTATTTATTATCGCCAGGCGAGCATAAGTTTACTGTTGCTGAATTGATCAACTCACCTGAATTAAAAGTGTTATTGTCGGCTCGTAAGGTGAAAGTATTTTCGGTCAATGTTGCAGCCGATCAGCGTTATCATATTGGCGCCAAATTCAATACCGACAAAATCTATATAGGCCAAAATTCATTGTATTGGCAGCCTGTTGTATGGCAAACAGAATCGCATCAATGTGAAATGAAACGGTAATACCAATTCCATTAATTATGTGCTCAATCAGAGCCACTCAGTTTTTTCAGTTTGAGGCGCATTGTTGAAATAATGGTTGTTTCCTAAGGATAATTGCATTGGTTTTTAATTGATGTAAAACTAAGCCAAGAATCAATATCTTAGATACTGGCAGAGGTGTTATGAAGTGTTTTTTAGGCGTTGTTAGCGCAACGGTATTACTGTCATTAACGGGATGCGCCACGTCGCCACCGCAAGAGCCAGATGACCTGTGTGCTATTTTTAAAGAACATCGCTCGTGGTATGACGCTGCAGTCAATACGCGTGAAAAATGGGGCGTGCCAGTTCATGTCCCCTTAGCCATGATGTATCAAGAAAGTTCATTCAAACATAATGCTGCACCACCAATGCAATATTTTTTAGGTTTTATTCCCACCGGCCGTGCCAGTGACGCCTATGGTTACGCGCAAGCTAAAACCATGACCTGGGATGATTACGTTCGAGAAACCGGTAATAGTTGGTCTAGTCGCAGTGATTTTGACGATGCGATGGACTTTATGGGCTGGTTTATTTACAAAACCCATAAAATTAATGGCGTGTCTAAGTGGGATGCTAAAAACCAATACTTAAATTATCACGAAGGTTGGGGCGGTTATAAACGCGGCAGTTATAAAGCCAAAAAATGGTTAACGCCAGTAGCCAATAAAGTGGATAAACGTTCAAAAACCTACGCGGCGCAATATCATCAATGTAAAGAAAATTTAGATTCGTCATGGTTATGGCGAGTGTTTTTTGGTTAACCCATACGTTAAATAACAAAAAAGGAGCCTAGGCTCCTTTTTTGTTATTTAACGTACTTATTGGCAAGTTTATGTGATAAACCTATTTGATAAATTCGGCCAAAATCCAATCCAGCGGTGCTTGATATTGCTGTGGCATCCAAGCTTTTAGTTGGCTAATGCTGTCATCTAACATCGCTTTATTATGCACAGACAGGTTTAAGTGACCGACTTTACGGCCTACACGAACTTCTTTGTTGTACCAAAACAGTTCAGCATTTGGCAGACTTAACCATCTATCGTCTTTATCAACCCCAATCAGGTTAACCATTACGCATTGGAAATTAACCTGTGGTTGATGCAAAGGTAAATTGCATAGGGCACGTAAATGCAATTCAAACTGGTTTATGTGACAACCCGCTTGAGTCCAATGGCCCGAGTTGTGCACTCTAGGTGCTAACTCATTGACCATTAAGTGTTCACCAACACGGAAACACTCCATCGCCATCACGCCCACATATTCAAGGTCATGCATGACCTTGCTTAACATGTCTTCAGCTTCGGCCTGCAAAGGTGCTAAGCGAGTTAATGGCGCAATCGATGCCATTAAAATACCGTCTTGATGTAGGTTTAACGCCAACGGATAAAATAAACAGCGCCCGTCTTGGGTGCGCACACCCACTAACGACACTTCTTCATCAAAGTTAATCGCTTGTTCTGCAATGGCTTCATTGCGCCAATCGGCAGGGATGGTTGTCGCTTCTGCCTGCTTGAGCCAATGTTGGCCTTTACCGTCATAACCGCCGGTGCGACGTTTTAATAATACCCGTTCACCATAGGCATTATGCAGTGTTTGCGTGGTGGTATTGTCATTAACTAACTGCCAAGGCGATGTGGCGACAGCTAATTCATCGAGCAGACTTTTTTGGCTAAAACGGTCAGCTAAACGACCAAATACTGGGCCATTAATAAAATGTGGGTGTTGGCTGAGTTGTAAACTCAGCTGTGACTCTGGCCATTGTTCGCGTTCGGCGGTAATGATGTCGTCAGCTTCAAGCGGTAACTGCACATCTGATGGTGTCATAATATCAACCGGACGCACATTAATACCTAGCGGTTGGCCTGCATGACTGAGCATGGCACCTAATTGACCATCGCCCAATACCCATAGATTTTTTGGCAAGGTCATTAGTCTTCTCTCGGATCGGGATTATCAAGGATCGCGCGAGTTTGCTCATCACGAAATGCTTCTAAACGCTCAGCTAAAGCGGCATCGCTAATCGCCAAAATTTGGCTGGCTAATAAACCTGCGTTAAACGCGCCGGCAGTACCAATGGCTAAGGTGCCAACGGCAATCCCTTTAGGCATTTGTACAATCGACAATAAACTGTCCATGCCAGATAAGGCCTTGCTTTGCACTGGGACACCTAACACAGGCAAGCGAGTTTTAGAGGCGATCATGCCAGGTAAATGGGCTGCTCCGCCTGCACCACCAATAATGACTTTATAGCCTTTATCTGCAGCAGAACGTGCAAATTCCATTAGCTTGTCTGGTGTTCTGTGGGCTGAAACGACTTCAACATGATAAGGCACTTGTAACTTATCCATAATTTCAGCGGCGGCTTCCATTGTAGGCCAATCACTTTTAGAACCCATTACAACAGCAACTAGGGCTTGCATGTTAACTCCTTAACGTACTTATTCTATTAGTATATTTGGCTAATTCGCTCAGTAGGAACCGCGGGCGATTAACGTCAATATTAAGGCGATAAAAAAGGTGCTAAATAATAGCATAAGCCGTGCTCTGTTGGCTGCATTTCAGTGTTTCTTGAGGCTAACACTCAGTTTCTAAATACGAAAACTACTTAAACACATTTTATATTCACCACAAGTTCGTATCGAACATTGATGAATAATGGAGTAAAGAATTCTTTTTGTAACCCTTTTACCTATTTCGCTCGTTATTAGCTGTATGCAAGGTCACTTTGTTGACGTAACCAATATGAATAACAAGTCGATAGATGAGGAAAAAACCATGAACGATGTCCATAAGCAACTCACTCGCAGTGCATTAGCCATAGTCATTAGCGCGATTATTGTCAGTGGTTGTGCGCAAGAGTCCAAAGACAGTGCGAAACAAAGTCAGCCCGCTTCTAAAATTCAATCCGCGAGTAAAACGGATTCCTCTGCACAAGCGCGTCCCGAGTTATCTGAGGTAGCAGGTTTAGTGATGGCATCTGAGCCACAGGCTGATGCATACCAAGGATCAAAGGAGGTGCATCGCAGCGCTAAAGTCATGGCAGCGTCAATGGCGCAGCGTATTGTGAGTCCTCAGCATGTCAGCGCAAGCGATCGCAGCTTGTTATTAGCACCTAATGCTAATGACAAATTTGAGTCGCTAGTACAAAACGGCAATATGGTTGCCGGTGAAACGCCGGTATCGACGTTTTCAATCGATGTTGATACTGGCAGTTACAGCACCACCCGCAGATTAATCAATCAAGGCCAACTGCCGGTTAAGAATACCGTTAGGGTAGAAGAGTTAGTGAACTACTTTAGTTATGACTACCCAGTACCGACAACCACTGAGCAGCCCTTTAGCGTTAATACTGAATTAGCACCCTCACCGTATAATGCTGATACTCAGTTATTGCGCATTGGCATTAAAGGTTTTGATGTTGCAGCAGACCAGCTTGGTGCAAGTAATTTAGTGCTACTGCTTGATGTGTCAGGCTCTATGTCGTCTGCTGATAAATTGCCTTTATTGAAACAAGCCATGCTGATGCTGAGTCAGCAATTATCGGCGCAAGATAAAGTATCGATAGTGGTGTACGCCGGTGCCAGCGGTGTGGTGCTTGACGGTGTTGCAGGTAATGACTTTACCGCCATTAAAACAGCCCTTAGTCAGTTAACTGCACAAGGTGGCACTAATGGTAGCCAAGGTATTCAGTTAGCGTATCAATTAGCGCAAAAGCACTTTATCGAAAACGGCAGTAACCGAGTTATTTTGGCCACCGACGGTGACTTTAACTTGGGGATGACAGATCATCAGCAATTGGTTGATTTTGTCACCAGTCAAAGTAAAAGTGGTATTGGTTTATCTACGCTTGGCTTTGGTCTGGGTTCTGCTACTGCCAGTTATAATGACCATTTGCTGGAACAATTATCAAATAAAGCTAACGGTCAATATGCGTTTATTGACACCTTAAATGAAGCGCGAAAAGTGCTAGTTGATCAACTCAGTGCCACACTGTTAACTATTGCCCACGATGTCAAAGTGCAAATTGAATTTAACCCGGCGGTGGTGTCTGAGTATCGACTTATTGGTTACGAAAACCGGTTGTTAAATCGTAGCGACTTTAATAACGACGCTATTGATGCAGGTGAGATTGGTGCGGGTCATACCGTCACCGCGCTTTACGAGATACGTTATAACGATAGCCAAAATCGTTTAGTGGATCCGCTGCGTTATGCTGTTACAGAATCGACGCAAATTGATGAAGCTAAAGTTCATCAACACACTGCAAATGAAGTGGCTTATTTAAAGCTGCGTTATAAAGCGATTGGCGAGCAAAGAAGTCAATTAATCGCTTATCCCATTAGCCGCGATCAGCAGCTGACTCATTTGCATCAAGCCAGCGATGATTTCCGCTTTGCCGCCGCAGTCGCGGGGTTTGGGCAATTGCTTAATCATAATAATTATGTCCACGATACTGATTATGCTAAGTTAATTGTACTTGCTGAGTCTGCAATGGGCCAAGACCGATTTGGTTATCGCCATGAGTTTGTGCAAATGCTAAAAACCGCAAGTGTACTCGAGAGACAGCTTATGATTACTGAGCCAGACACTCGTTCGGTTAGCCAATAAATGCGTCACAAAAAGGATAAAATGGTGCAAACATCAATATACCCTAAGGATGAGCCGTTAATTCCCCAAGTGGGAAGTGACGAGCAACTGATGCTCGACTACCAAGCGGGTGACGTCCGCGCGTTCGAGGCCTTGTACCTTAAACACAAAGGGCCTTTGTATCGTTATTTTGTTCGCCAATTACATAACCAACAATTAGCCGAAGATTTGTATCAAGACACCTGGGGTAAGGTGATTAATGCGGCGAGGCAATATCAAGTCACGGCCAAATTCACCACTTGGTTATATAAAATTGCCCATAACTTATTGATTGACCATGTGCGAGCCGTTAAGCCTCTCGATAAAGTTACCCCGCTTGGTGAAGGTGAAACCATGGATAGCCTACAAGCAGATAATCAAGCCTCGCCTGAGCCACAATTACAGCAACAGCAACAAGTTGAGATGATGAAAAATTGCATTGCCAAACTGCCGCCAGTGCAAAAAGAGGCTTTTTTACTCAACATCGAAATGGGCATGACCGCTGCGATGATCAGCGACATTGCTAATGTGACTTTAGAAGCCACCAAAAGCCGTATTCGTTATGCTTATCAGAGTATTAAGCAATGTATTGCTACCCAAAGGCAGGAGACAACATTATGAGTAAACAATTAGATCATGATGCAGAGTTCACTGCATTACAAACTGAAATCAACAAGGCTTATCATCAACAACCATTAGAGCAACCCTCTGCTGAACTGGATGAGGCCATATTAGCCAAAGCGCGTTCGGATGCAAATGTATCTAAAGTCAGTTCACCTAAAAAATCAATGTGGCAACGCAATGCATGGGTGTTTTCAAGCGCGGCGTCAGTATTGCTGGTGGCGGGATTGTTTATGTTAACCCCAAGCCTGCAAAAACAAGTTGGAATTGATATTGAACAAGGTTTACCCGCTCAACAGTCATCATTTAAGCAGGCCAAATCGACATCGGATGTGCCTAAACTAACTGAGTCACCAGTTGAAGATGCCGCAGCAGCAGAATCAATTGCCGTACAGGGATTATCGATGAGTTCAGCGCCAATGAATAACGAACGTGTTAATCGTGAAGCAATAAGTGAAACAATCAGTGAAGCATCTGATAACAACGGAACAGTTGAATCTCAAATGGCAGATAAATCATCCGCGGTAATGAGTGCGGCGCCAACACCTGCCAAAGTAAATGAAGAAGGACAAAAGAAAGTACTAGAACTGCACTCAAGCAGCCATGCCAAGGAGGGACTACAAGTGAAACAGTCATTTAATGGATCGTTAAAAGGGGACATTCAATTAGATACTGCTGATGTCGCCTTGGCTCGGTTACAAGCACTAATGGCCGACAATAAACTGATTCAGGCTGAACGTTATATGATCACCATAGATCAACGCTTCCCTGAGCTATCTGATCCGTCCCACCCACTTTATGAGCAATACCATAAAATTGTACTGCAACTGACTTCGCAGTAAGGGAAATACGAGACATTAAAACACTAACGGCTAAGCGATCACTGCTTAGCCGTTTATTATCTCAAATTGAATTACTGCTGAGCTGTTTATTATTTCAAATTGTGGTTCGTTACATATTTTTGCTGCAAAATTAGCCACAACTCTGATAATGTGAACGGATAAATATAATACGTTAATTGATATTGATTTAACTCTAGATATCGACTTTATAAGGACGCTCCTCACCATGAAACTTCGTCGCTCCGTTGTGCATTGTATGTTGGTTTTAGGTACTTTAGCTTGCTCATCAATAGTCGTGGCTAATGCCTCAAATCAAGGCTATTACCGCGCCCCAGCATTGCACGATCAAACCTTAGTGTTTACCGCCGAAGGCGATCTGTGGATAACCCAACTCAACCAAACTAAAGCCAGTCGCTTAACCAGTTTGGCCGCCGAAGAAATGGACGCAACTATTTCAAAAGACGGCAAGTGGGTGGCTTACACCGCCAATTATGAAGGCGCAACCGAAGTGTATGTGATGCCTATTCAGGGCGGAGTGGCTAAGCGGGTAAGTTTTGAAAACAGCCGGGTGCGCCTGCAAGGCTGGACCGCATCAGGAGAGGTGTTATATTCCACCGACAATGCCTTTGGGCCCGCTAATTTTTGGGTGTTAAAAACCGTTAACCCGCAAACGTTAACCATCACAGACTTACCCTTAGCTGACGCCGTAGAAGGCACTATTGATGACAAAGGTGAGTATGTTTACTTTACTCAATTTGGTCTGCAAGTCAGTGGCGATAATGTCAAAGTCTATCGCGGCGGCGCTAAAGGTGAAATTTGGCGTTATAAGCTGGGTAGTAAACAAGAAGCACAGCAGTTAACCAGTGCCCATGAGGGTTCTGTTAAGCAGCCGATGTTATGGAATCAACGGGTCTATTTTGTCAGTGATAAGTCTGGTAATGACAATATTTGGTCGATGACCCTAGATGGCAAAGATAGTAAACAACACACTCAATATACCGATTGGCAGGTGCGCGATGCCCAGCTTAATAATGGCCGCATTGTGTTCCAGCAGGGCGCCGATATCAAGTTGTTAAACTTAGCCGATCTTGCCCAATCAAGGTTAAATATCGAACTCACCAGTGACTTTGCCCATCGCCGCGAGCAATGGGTTAACGACCCAATGGATTTCGCCACCTCAACCGTCTTTGCCCATCAAGGCGACAACGTGGTAATTACTGCCCGTAGCCATGTGGCTATTGCCAGTAATGATGGCCGCCGCTTAGTGCAAATAGACTCATCAGCCAATAGCCGCGTGCGCGATGCACTGCTTAGTGATGATGGTAAATGGGTTTATGGCATTAGCGATGCATCGGGAGAGCAAGAAATTTGGCAATATCCTGCAGACGGCTCTGCTGGGGCCAAACAGTTAACCAAAGATGGCAACACCTTGCGTACCAGCTTGTCGTTATCACCTAATGGACGTTATTTGGTCTCCGACGATTACATGGGCAACGTGTGGTTACTGGATTTAACTCGCGACAATAACCAGAAAATCATCAAAAATGGCGAAGGCCTTGGTCCTTATCAAGACATTAAATGGTCTGGTGACAGTCGGTTTATTGCCCTGACAAAAGCTGAAATTGGTAAACAGCGGCCACAAATCGTGTTGTATTCAATTAACGAGTCAAAAGCACAAACCTTAACCACAGACAAATACGAGTCGTTTTCACCGAGTTTTAGCCACGACGGTAAATGGTTGTATTTCTTGTCTAATCGCGAATTTAAAGCCAATCCTGGCTCGCCATGGGGCGACCGCAATATGGGGCCTATTTTTGACAAACGGACCCAAATATTTGCTTTAGCGTTAGATGCTAAAGCGTCATTCCCATTTGCAAAACCAACGGAACTGACTGTCAAAAAAGAGGCTAAAAAAACGGATAAAGAGCAGGAAATGGGCGGTAGAACCAAGGTGGATTGGGATGGATTAAACCAACGCCTATGGCAAGTGCCTGTTGATGCGGGTAATTACCAAAGCTTAACGGCGGCAAAAGACAAACTGTATTTACTTGATGGCAATGAACAAAGCAGCGAGCTAAAACTGATTAAGTTTGATCCGCTAAACCTTAAAGTCGATACCTTTAGCGAGGATGTGGGCCAATATTCGTTATCAAAAGATGGCAGTAAATTAATGCTGCGTAAGCAATCAGATCCTAAAAACATCATGATTGTGGATGCGGGCGACAAACTGCCAAGCGATGTATCGCGAGCGAAAGTCAGTACAGATCAATGGCAATTGAGTATATCACCACCGCAAGAATGGCAGCAGATCTTTGAAGATGCATGGCTAATGCACCGTGACTCGTTTTTTGACCCTAAAATGCGTGGGGTAGATTGGCAAGCCGCCAAAACCAAGTACCAACCTTTGGTTGATAGGTTAACCGATCGCAACGAGCTCAATGATATTTTTATGCAAATGATGGGCGAGCTTAACTCGTTACATTCACAAGTGCGCGGCGGTGATATTACCCAAGACGCGGATGCTGCCAAAGCAGCTGCATTAGGTGCTAGGCTGACTCAAACCGATAAAGGTGTGCTTATTAGCCATATTTATCAAACCGATGCCGAATTGCCATTGTCTGCATCACCGCTGGCGCGTATTGAAGTGGATGCCCAAGAAGAGGATATTATTCGCGCCATTAACGGTAAAAAAGTGACTAATATTGCCGATGTGACTCAATTGCTGCGTAACCAAGGCAATAAACAAGTGCTACTGGGACTGATGCGGGGTAAAACGGCCATTAATACCGTAGTGACGCCGCACGATATTGGCACCGATGCCAAACTACGTTATCTGGACTGGGTAGAGCATAATGGCGACAAAGTCGCCAAAGCCTCCAATGGCAACATTGGCTATTTACATTTGTATGCCATGGGCTCTGGTGATGTAGAAAGTTTTGCCCGCGAGTTTTATACCAATTACGACAAAGACGGGTTAATTATTGATGTGCGCCGAAATCGCGGTGGCAACATTGACAGTTGGATTATTGAAAAGCTATTGCGCCGTGCATGGGCATTTTGGCAGCCAACACACGGCAGCACCAATGCCAATATGCAGCAAACGTTCAGAGGTCACTTAGTGGTGTTGGCTGATCAAATGACTTACTCAGATGGTGAAACCTTTTCCGCTGGGATCAAAGCATTAAGCATCGCGCCGATTATTGGTAAACAAACTGCCGGCGCTGGCGTGTGGTTATCGGGGCGTAATTCGGTGACCGATAATGGCATGGCGAGGGTGGCAGAATATCCACAATATGCCATTGATGGGCGTTGGATCGTCGAAGGTCATGGGGTTGACCCCGACATTGAGGTTGATAATTTACCTTATGCGACTTTTAACGGTAAAGACGCTCAGCTGAATGCGGCGATTAGCTATTTAAAAGATGAGTTAGTACAACAACCGATCAACCCTTTACAAGGTCAGCCTTTACCTAAAATAGGGCCGGCTGCGGATATAAAACCGCGATAATGATTAGCTTATTGACAAAACCCCAAGTGATTACTTGGGGTTTTTGTAGATATGGGTTCAATGTACTTATGTTGCGCGGGCATATGAAGCTATTGCAACCATTACGCTTGCGCTATTTTATCTCAACTACACACGCTAATGAATTGGCAATAAAGCAGTTTGCATGGGCCTTGGCATGAATTTTTGCCAATGTCTCTTGGTCTACTTCAATCCCTTCAGCAAAAGTGACTTTGGGTTCAAGCGTCATTTTGACCACGGCGACTTTACCGGCATCATTTTTACCTAAATCAGCGGTGGCATTATCAACATAATGGGTCACTGGCAGTCGCTTTAAATGGGCAATCGCTAAAAAGGTCAACATGTGGCACGACGACAAAGCTGCTAGTAAGCTTTCTTCTGGGTTAACTTTGTCTGCATTGCCTTTGTATTCTGATGCCGACGAGGCTTGGATCGTTTGTCCACTGCCAAATTTCACCTCATGGTCGCGATTAAATTCACCGTCTTCACTTGGTGAAGATTGCCAATTCACCGTTAATTTAAAGCTCATTTTGTACTCCCAAAACCACCTAATAGTGGTATTTATAACGATTTAACATACCGTTTATAGATGCTGACTTAAACGATAACTAACATCTGTTGATTCAACACCAAGCGTAGCTGAATGTCCATGGACTCGCTCGAGAAAACAGATATAAAAATGGCATCTATTCACTACAGGCAAGCTACTGTTCGGTTTGATATCACGAATTTTAAAACCGAGGGCAAAGAGGCTACGCCTATCTCTTTAAATAAACAAAAACCAGCTTGCGCTGGTTTTGTTTATTTAGCCACAGTTTGGCTTTAAATAGGGCTATAAAGATAAATCAGTCTATGTGAACGCCATGAGTTGCCCACTGAGGCTCACTAAACTCAGTTTGGGTTTTAAACTGAGATAATCAATTATTCCGATGTTAGCTTATTCTCCCCATTTTTTAACCCGAGTTGAGGTGAGGTAAACCAATTAAGCTTCTTCGGTGGTCAGCTTGGTGATCAATTCAGCAATAGTGGCGGGTTCTTGTGCCCCAGACACTAGATATTGCTGATTAAACACTATAACTGGCACAGCTTGAATCCCGCGACTGATCCAAAGTTGCTCTGCTTCTTTAACGGCTTTTTCATAGCGCTTGTCGCTGAGTACAACTCTAGCTTCATCGGCATCTAAGCCAACCTGCGTGGCAATATTAATTAAGACTTCAATGTCATCGGGATTCTGCTGCTGAGTAAAGTAGCTGCTAAATAAAGCCAGTTTTAATTCGGTTTGCTTACCTGACTCTGCAGCCCAATACAGCAGCTGGTGGGCAAGTAGCGTGTTGTAAATGCGTGATGAATCAGAAAAATTAAATTCAAAGCCTAAATCAGCACCCATTTGGGTTAATCGTTGACGATTTTGAGCACTTTGCTCCGGTGTTGAACCGTATTTCTCAGCAATGTGTTCGCCTAAGTGTTGACCTTCTGGCCCCATCGTGGGGTTAAGTTCAAACGGATGCCACTGTATTTTAACCTCTAAATCATTAAATTGACTTAGTGCTTGTTCAAGACGACGGTAGCCGACAATACACCAAGGGCACATTACGTCTGAAATAATATCGATTTGGAGTTGATTAGTGGCCATAATTATCCTTTCTAATGATTAATTCGGTTTCATTTATATAAGCCTTAACAGGCAAAAAATGTATAGTTGTTTATAAAACAACTGCTTTTAGTAATTATTTGTTTGGTTTGTAATCACTTGTGTAAACAACCCAAAAGTTGCAACCTTTGTCACTAAATTGTGTCTATACTTAATCAGTAATCTGGTGTTTAATCAAGTAAGGGTTAGGTCAGTTTGATATACCCCATGCACGTTTTAATCAACTTTTATTAATGGCATAGTAGTTGAAGTTCACAAGTAGATATAAAACACTTTGTAGACTTGAGTACTTGTGACACAAAGCTCATGTCCCATGTCTAAATATGTCAGCCTGCATTTGTACAACAAGCCTATTTATGTCAGCATGCAGTTGTAACACGCGATAAATTTGGCAAGTAAATTCTTTTAAGGACAATCTATGAAAATAAATCTTTCTGGTCACCATGTTGATGTTACGGATACTGTCAAACAACACGTAGATGAAAAATTCGCTAAAATAGCTAACCATTTTCCCACGCTTATCTCGCTAGATATCATCATTGCTAAAGAGCATGGTGAGTATGATGTTGAAATTAGAACTAACTATGAAGGAACTAGCATTGCAGCTAAAGGTACTGATTTAGTCATGTATCCGGCTATTACGAGCGCCGCTAGAAAATTAGATGCGGCACTAAAGCATCGTAAAGGCCAATTAAAAGCAGATTTACATGAAAAACCAGATGTCACTGCGCCTGAAATCGCCTACGAAAAAGTTCAAGAAATGGACTTACGCTAACCAAAATCGTTTATTAAACGACGCCAAAAAACGCAGCTTAAGCTGCGTTTTTTTGTTTGATTCGGTAAAGGTAAGAAGGCTAGATGCTAGGGCGGACTGCGTCCTGCTAGTATCGCTTCGCTGCTAGGACGGACTGCGTCCTGCTAGTATAGATTCGCTGCTAGGGCGGACTGCGTCCTGCTAGAGTCGCTTCGCTGCTAGGGCGGACTGCGTCCTGCTAGAGTCGCTTCGCTGCTAGGGCGGACTGCGTCCTGCTAGTATCGCTTCGCTGCTAGGGCGGACTGCGTCCTGCTAGGAAACGATAACAAGCGAACGCTACGCTCACGGATAGAACGGTCTAGCACTTGGCTTGTTATCGGATGTCATCGCTCGTTATCGCTAGCTACCAAGATTTTATAGTCTCTAGCCGCGTAGCGTACTAGCAGCGTTCTAGGCTCTTGGTTTGCCATCGACTGTCAGCGCTTGTCATCTCTGTTATAGGATCTAGCAGCGAAGCGATCTAGTTCCTAGGCTTTTATAGTCTCTCGTTCTAGTTTGATTTATTCTTCATCAATCTCAGCATTGTGATACACGTGTTGCACGTCATCACAATCATCAAGAGCCGCTAAGAACTTATCAAAATTTTCAATATCTTCACCAGTCAGTTCAGTCATGGTTTGTGGCACAAAGGCTAAGTTTTCTACCTTAAAGTCAATCTTAGGAAAGGCTTCAATTAACACAGTGCGGGCATTATTAAACTCTGATACTGGCGCAAATACGCTGATGATACCATCTTCTAGTTCTACATCGGCAACGTCGACGTCAGCCATCATAAGCAGTTCTAAAATGGCTTCATCATCATCACCATCAAACACAAATACTGCTTGATGTTCGAACATATGGCCAACAGTACCAGGGCCGCCCAGCTTGGCATCATTTTTAACAAACGCTTGGCGAACTTGAGTAAATGTGCGGTTACTGTTGTCAGTTAAACAGTCAACAATAACCATACATCCGCCAGGACCAAAACCTTCATAGCGGGCGGTATCATAATCTTCACCACCACCACCACGTGCTTTTTCAATGGCACGTTCAATAACGTGTGCCGGAACTTGATCTTTCTTCGCGCGGGCGATCAAGCTACGTAGGGCTAAGTTGCCCTCTGGGTCAACGCCACCTTTAGCGCAAATATAAATCTCTTTACCATAACGTGAGTAAATACGTGTCTTTTGGCCAGCGGTTTTCGCCATGTCCTCTTTTTTATTTTGATATGCTCTGCCCATCTTAATCTCGTTTTATTAAATGTTTAAGGCTAAAAATTGTCACCGATTCTAGCAGGAATAAGTTGTGCTGTTTAGGTGCTGGTTCTAAATTTCACATAAATAGGCTTGATAACCCGATAGGTATTATAGAATTTAGATCTAGCACGTCATACTTTTAGGCTATCACTATTCATATTTACACATCAAATGTGTTAAGTTCATGTTTAAACGCCTACCATCGATAATAAATCTAAAATACGATTTAATTGTAAAAGGTTGTTTAAAACCAAAATATAAAAATAATGAGAAAGGACTTCTCTCCCTGGATGAATTCAGTACAAAGAGTCTATTGGTTCATCCATTTTACTCTGAGATGTGTTGATAAGTGACATTATCAATATCATTTCTACACTGAATCAGTATGTTGAAATGAGAGTCCGAATATGAAATCTGTATCTGCCGAAGGTCAAACTTCAAATCCGACAGTGACTATTTTGTATTACGAAGCCCCTGTTGGCTTAGAAATGCATAATGCTGTGATGACCGATCTGCAAGTCAGTCACAGTGGACGCGTAATTATCCCTGAGTCGTTTCGCCGAGGTAAATCGATTATTGCGGTATTAGAAGGCGAGTGCAAAATACTTAACTCATTGGGTGAACGTGTTTTTTCACAACGTGTCGTGAGCTAAAGATAGTAGTCATCAAGCTAACATAACCAAGAAGACACCGAGTGTGTCTTTTTTTTATGCTTTTTTGGTGTTTTTTATGCACGTTTTATGTTGTTTAGCATGAAATAATAATGCTAATCACATCGTAGTAAATCATCGAGCAGTTTATCCGCTAACGCCTGCAATAGCGTTTTGCTAGGATTGGTATGAGCGATGGTGCGCATCCCATATATTCCCATCATCATATATTGGGCTAAAAAATCACAGTCGCTGTCGGCAGGAATTAATTTTTTTGCTTTTACTTGTTCGAATACTTGCACTAATGAGCCATGCCAAGTGGCTAAACATTGGGCCGACATTTGGCGAATATCGTCATCTTGCTCGCCCATTTCACTGAGTGTTTTAGTTAATAAACATGATTGGCTAGCATCGCAACTTAAGCATTCCTGTAAAATGCTATCCAAGTATCGACGTAAGTTGTCTATTATCGAGTTTTCATCAGTAAACAGTTGCTGAAATTGCTGGCCTCTGTCTTGTTGATATTGACCTATGGCTGCAAGCAGTAAGCCTTTTTTATTGTCAAACGCACAATAAATTGACCCAGGATGTAAGCCAGTGGCTTTGGTAAGATCCTGCATGCTGGTTTTGGCATAACCGTTCACCGTAAAAGCACTCATGGCTGCTCTTAATACTTTTTCTCTATCAAATTCAGCATGTCTCATATTCTGTCACTTCTGGTAACAACAAAGCGTGATAACTCATTTCGGTTTAGTCTAACTAAAATAGCTCGACTATTCAAAAATTACTTGAATGTGTATTCAAATAAGATTAATCTTGAACGCATATTCAAGAAAGGAGATTATCACATGACGGCGAGTTTATTTACCCCTTACAAACTTAACGACACCCTAACATTATCAAACAAGATTTTAATGGCACCATTAACGCGTTGTATGGCAGATGATGACCTTGTGCCGACACAGATGATTGCCGATTATTATGCACGCCGAGCTGAAGCGGGTCTTATTATCAGCGAAGCGACAATTATTCGTCCAGATGGCCAGGGCTACCCAAATACCCCAGGTTTATTTACCCCGGCTCAAATTGATGGCTGGCGTGTCGTTACCGATGCCGTACACAAAAATAACGGTAAAATCTTTGCTCAGCTTTGGCATACCGGCCGTGTTGCACACCCGCACTTTTTTGGTGGTGGCGATGTATTATCTTCTTCAGCACAAGTCGTGGAAGGCACTGTGCCTAGAATGCGCGAATTGGTTTATCAAACCCCAAAGGCCGCCACGGTAGACGATATTAAGCAATTAGTAGCTGATTATTCCCAAGCCGCTGCAAACGCAATTGATGCTGGCTTTGATGGTGTCGAAATTCATGGTGCAAATGGCTATTTAATTGACCAATTCTTACACTATGATAACAACCGTCGTGTAGACGAATACGGTCAAACACCAGAAAACATGTCTCGCTTTGCCTTAGAAGTGGTTGATGCTGTGGTTGCCAGAATTGGCGCAGATCGCACCGCTCTTCGAGTCTCTCCTGGCGCCTATTTCAATATGGCAGCAGATCCTCGCGACCGTGATGTTTTTGACTATTTATTACCTGAGTTGGCGAAACGAAATTTAGCCTTTTTACATGGTGGTATTTTTGACGACTCAATGCAGTTTGATTACTTAGGTGGCAGTATATCGGCTTATATGCGCAGTGTTTATACCGGTACGTTAGTGGGTGTGGGTAGCTACACTGCTGAAACGGGTAGCACAGCGATTAGCGAGAACAAGTTTGATTTACTGGCTATTGGTCGTCCATTTATTGCCAATCCTGATTACGTAGCAAAAATACGTGATGGCGTTGAATTAGTCAGCTACGACGGCGCTATGTTAGCTGAATTGATTTAACCTTGTTTTTGTTTTTTGTTTGTTGTTTTTTGCGTTATTAACTTCAGTAGAGGTTAGTTAAACGTATTTTGTAGGAATCCACTTCTAACAGCTATTTTATGTGTGAGAAGTGGCGCTAAAATTATCAACCCCAATTTGTGTTTTTTAGTTTCCGTCTTGGCCACTGCTTTTGCTGTGGTCTTTTTTTTGTCAGAAATTTGTCTCAGTGAGTGCTGTCTATTACTATGTCGGCAATTTTAGGCAAAGAGATGCATGATGCAAACACTGCAACAATTAAACGATGGTTTGTTACTGGGTTATCAACGGGTCAATATCGCAGCACAACTCACTGAGTTTCCGGTTAACTTGTTTGAGCTAGCCGATACCTTAGAAGTACTTGATCTTAGCAACAACCAATTGTCGTCATTGCCGGCTAACTTTGCCGACTTGCATCAACTTAAAATCCTATTTTTGTCTAATAACCTATTTGATCATCTGCCAGCAGTATTAGGTCAATGTCCTAATTTAGAGATGATAGGTTTTAAAGCCAATCAAATCCGCAGCGTGCCAGACAGTGCCATTCCAAAACAAACCCGCTGGTTAATCTTAACCGACAACCAGATAGAGCAGTTGCCTGACAGTTTAGGTCAATGTTATCGCCTCGAGAAGCTGGCACTAGCAGGTAATAGGCTCACCTCGCTACCCGCTAGCATGGCAAATTGCCATCAATTGGCACTTATTCGTTTATCTGCAAACCAGCTTACCGATTTACCTGAGTGGTTATTTCAATTACCTAACTTAGCCTGGCTGGCTTTTGCGGGTAATGCATTTAGTCATGTTGAACATTGCGACAATACTCGAGTTCCCACCGTGCCATTACGCCAATTTAGCTTAGGTCAGTTGCTCGGTCAGGGTGCATCTGGGCTAATTTATCAAGCAGGTCACCATGCAGGAAACTCAAACATTAGCCACTTTAGCAGCGACGTAGATATCGCCATTAAGCTGTTTAAAGGTATGATCACCAGTGACGGTTATCCAGCAGATGAGCTTGATTGCTGCCTAACCGCGGGTGAACACCCTAATTTAATTAATGTGGTGGCACAAATTAATCAGCCCGATCAACTGGGCTTAGTGATGCAACTTATTCCGCCAAGCTTCGGCAATTTAGGTTTACCACCGTCGTTGCAAACCTGTAGCCGCGACACTTTTGAGCCGCAAACGGTATTTACTTGGCAGCGCATTACTTATATTGCTAGCCAAATGGCTGATATTTTGGCTCATTTACATCAAAATGGCATTAGCCATGGTGATCTTTATGCCCACAACATCATGATAAACCAAGACGATTATGTATTATTTGGCGATTTTGGCGCGGCATCAAATTTAAAACAATTTACCCCACAGCGGCGGCAGTTAATCCAAGCGATTGAGGTTAGGGCGTTTGGTTATTTGGTCGATGATATGCTAAACCTCATCGATAACCCAGATACGTCACAAGCCACGATGTTGCGCCAGGTAGTGCAAGATTGCCTGCTAGATGATGTATCGTCCAGACCGTGCTTTAATACATTGTTACCGCGTATAGCGAGTATTGCTTAAACCATAAACATTCGAGTTAAGGCTCATTTAGGTAAATCAACCTAATGACGCCTGAGTTCGAATGAATTTCAGCGTAAATAACCAATACAGAATATGGCCTTTATCAACACACTGCATTACAATCAAATTATCATGTTGTCATTAAAGGCTCGCCCACAGTGGAAAATAAAACTGCACGTTTTACCGTATTAATGGACCCGTTAAAAAAGCAGGCATTTGAGCAGCTGTGTGCCGCTCAAGATCTCACGCCATCACAAGTCACTCGTCAGCTTATTCGTGAATATCTGCAAAAGCACGATGTGAGTTTTAGTGATAGCCAAAGTCGTCCCAATCCACAAGTGAAAAGCTAACGTTGGTCTACACTATCGTTAAGTTAATTCGGTTGCTGCACTGCCTAGGGTAGTCAACTTGTGATAATAGCATTATAATGCCATTACAATATTCGGCAGGGTAGATACTTTTCTATCTCACGCCAATCGATAAAGCCTGTCGAACTGCGTATTAGCGCTATTAACATGTTCGACAACTGCCAAGAACACAGAGAGTAAAGATATGAGTGATGTAATCCCGCCATGCCCAAAATGTGAGTCTCCGTACGCTTATTCAGACGGTACATTATTAATTTGCCCAGAATGTGCTAATGAATGGAACCCAAATGAAGAAGTGGTTGATCCAGACGCTATCATTTTAAAAGATGCCAACGGCAACTTATTAGCAGAAGGCGACAAAGTCACCTTAATCAAAGATCTTAAAGTCAAAGGCTCATCGCTAGTGCTTAAAGTTGGCACCAAAGCCGTGATTAACCACCTTGTCGATGGCGACCACGACATCGATTGTAAAGTCGATGGCAATGGCCAAATGATGCTGAAATCAAAGTTTGTTAAAAAACAAAGCTAATAACGATTGAGCAGAACATAGTAAATCACATGTAAGTGACCATTAATCAGCTTTAGGCTGATTAACAAAAAATCCCCGCAGGCAGCAATGCCAACGGGGATTTTTTATGGACACCGGTTCAAGTCCCGCCGCCACACCTGAACGGGTTCTTGTTGTTCCAAAGGTATATTGTTTAGAAATGCCCGAACGCATGCTTGCCCAGTGGTGATCCCCAAGTGAAATCACTTCTGTGACACGCTGTAAACCCATCCATGGGCGCTCTGCGTTCTCGATGGTCACAGCCGCGATTGCACCTGTCGTTTAGTTATCTTCGATTCAACCTTGTTTGTAACTAAGCGCTCTAACTCACTTTTGGACAAAAGTGAGTTTGAGGTATTAATTAACTCAGCTTACTTGGTATTGGTTTAGCTTGATTTATAACGTAGCTTCATTTGAACTTATTGCCTGCAGCATGCTGATGTGCAGATGATTAAGCGAGACGCCACGAGCACATCCCTGTGGGCTTAACCAAAACATCCCTGTTTTGGATACTCGCTGACTCATCTACACCTGTAATTTAACTCTCTTCGATTTAGCCGCATAGTTGTCTATAGGTAAAAGCTAAAGAGGAAAAGCTCAAATCTAATTAGCTGACTTACTTTGGGGCATAAACGCTTTAGGACTATGACTCTAATCATGCTTGTTTGGGTTAGACGAAGTATGGCTGTTTTAAACTTTAGTAAAGCTTAATTCTAAAGTCCAGACGTCCTTTTTAGATGGATATTTTGCAATTCCTTGATAGTTATTTCTTCAAGCCAAAACTCAACTTCCCCTTGTGACTTGAGTATTTCATCTTCTGACAACAAAGTCTTAATGTAAGATAGGTATTTATCTACAGAAGTATTGCCTAGTTCTTTCGATACGATTAAGAGACTATAGGCTTTCATTATATTTTTCTCAACGCCCCATCCTCTATAGAAATGATTGGCTAATCTTTGCGTTGCTTCCGCATTACCATTTATTGATGCTCGCCTACAATACTCAAACGATTTTTTGTAGTCTATTTTCGTTCCCCAACCATTTGTATAATAATCACAGACTTTGAGCTGTTCTGTATCGTTATCTTGTGCGGCGGCCAAATGCCACTTAAGAGCTTCTTTATAGTTAATCTTAACGCCTTCTCCAGTTTCATATGCTGATGCCAAAAAGATCTGCGAAGGGCGATCTCCTAAACTAGCTTCAGAAGAAAAAGCTTCAAATGCTTGTATAAAATCAATCTTACCGGCTATCGAGCCATCTTTATGCATAATTCCGATATGAAAATGTGCACTACCAATGTCATATTTTGCAGCAAAAGAAAAAAGTTCAAATGCTGCTTGATAGTTTTTCTCTACTCCCTTCCCATATAAATAGAAAACCCCTAAAGATAATGAACAATAAGGATTTGTTCCCGCACAGACTTTTAATTTTTCAATATCTACCAGCTTGGAAGCAGCCTCAACAGTAACCGAAGCTGTGATTCCTTGACTGGACTCCTCAGCAGGAGGTTTATAGTCAGCTTCAACAACAGCGCTAAAAATGACTAAAGATAAAATAATATTTAAAACTTTGATTTTATTGTCTCCTCACGAAGTTAACAGGCTATCATCCAGCGTCTTGAATAAATATCTACTTCACTTTCATTAAATATATCAATGTAACCTATTGATGTAAATAGACTAATCCATCATCATCATCTAAGAATTCCAGGTTAGTCATTCCGCAAAATTGGACAAGAATATTTATAGGGTCTATTGCTACTACACATGGAAAATTAAGTTGTTGAAATATAGATGTTATATTTTTACACGCTAATTTATCGATGCCATTTGAGCTGATTTTTGCATCGCTAATAGTGGCCAATTCTTAGGGAATAATTATAACTGTACATTTACAGCTTGTAGGGAGTATGTCTGTAGCAGGATTTATTGAATAAATTAGTGACATTTAAAATCGGCTACTAACACATTTTGGGGCATAAACGTGTCAGATATACTGACTTTAAAAGGGACAAATTCAACTCTGAACTTGAGGACGTTGAAGAAAATAGCGTGAGCCTGACAGGACGTCAGGCTAGCTTTCGTTGGCCAAGGATGGCCTATCGGAAGCGTTAGCATTTTCGAATAAGACCGAGGCAAGATTCAAATGAGGTTAAAAGCTGGATCTGACCCCATGGCGACCTTTTCGCTGTTTGAAAATGTTGCGGGGCGGCTGGGAGTTCCAAGAGGGAATAGCCGTTGATTTCCTCTTGGTCTGGTGTGGGCGAAGCGCCACGACGTTGATGTTATTTTTTAAATTGAATGATTACGACCAGTTAATCGAAGTATAAAATGTTGCCACCCAAAAATAGACAAACAAAAAGGGCTTAGCATTGCTGCTAAGCCCTTCTATAAATTGGTGGAGGCGGCGGGACTTGAACCCGCGTCCAGAAAGCCTACATCCTCGGCACTACATGTTTAGTCTCTCTTTTATTTAACCAAGCAGTCTCCGAAAGACAGGATGCTACTTGGTGAGTCCGGTACTGTTTCGCGGTTCACCCCCGGACGGAGTTCCCTCGCTAGCACACTGTAATATGACCATCAGAATCCACTGTCCACGTGCGAAACGTGTGGTTGATGGCTAGCTAGCCTAAGCTGCTAGAGAGTAGTTAGAGTCGTTTGCAACTATAACGGTGCGGCTTTTTACGAGGCCAACCGCCCCTCGACATGCTCCTTGGGTTTCGTGAATCCTGTCGAATCCAGAATCGCCCCCAATTGAGTTAACTATAGCGTGTTGTTAGATGAATACCTAGCGTCCATTAACAAAATATAATCGTTTGTTCACTATCTGTTCGTAATAGGCTCAACTTCGTAATAGAGCTCTGTTAGTTAAAGACTTATCAGTGTTATTCACTTCAAAGGTCTATTGATGAGATTAAGCGTTCTCTTTGTCTTTTTTCATGACACGCGCTTTTTCAATTTTCCATTCGCGTTCTTTGGTGTCTTCACGTTTATCGTGATCTTTTTTACCTTTACCTAAACCTATTTCTACTTTTACCCAAGCGCCTTTACGCCAGTACATTGATAATGGCACTAAGGTGTAGCCTTGACGTTCAATTAGGCCGGCAAGTTTGTCAATTTCTTTGCGCTTTAATAGCAGTTTTTTTGTTCTGATGGGATCACATATTACATGGGTTGAAGCGGTATTAAGTGGTTGAATAGTACAACCATGCATAAAGGCTTCACCCTCTTTAATATATACATAACAATCAGATAAGTTGACTTTCCCCATACGAATGGACTTAACTTCCCAGCCCATAAGTTGTAATCCCGCTTCGACCTTTTCTTCGATGCGGTATTCAAAGGTCGCGCGTTTATTACGTGCGATGCTCGCTGAGGAATTTTTTGCTGATTTCTTTTTTACCATAGTTATTACCGTCTGATTGCCGTTATTGACCTGAAGGATGGTGCTGGACAACCCGCAGTGAGCCCATTTGATAAACTCTATTAAGTTAATCTATTAACTAATAGATATGGGGGAGATTTTTGATCTTTCAACGATTATACCCAGTTTCTTAGTGATTGTGTTATTTCCAACGTGATTTAACACTCTCAAAGATGCCTTTTTTGTTTAACGTGATAAAATCGGGCTATTGTATTAAGGATAGTGATGTCAGATGCCCAAGATTTCCAAGAATGTACTGGTTAGATTTAGTGCCTTACAGATGTATGATTTAGTCAATGATGTTGAATCGTATCATGCTTTTCTACCCGGATGTGTTGGGGGGAAGGTGCTTGAGTTTGATGGTAAAACCATGGTGGCTTCGGTTGATGTCAGTAAAGCGGGGATCAGTAAAACATTTACCACGCGCAATCAAGTTGTTCGCGCCAAATCGATTTCACTTGAATTGGAAAATGGCCCGTTTAAGTATATGCATGGCTTGTGGACATTTACCGAGCTGACTGAAGATGCCTGTAAAGTTGAATTCGATTTAGACTTCGAATTTTCTAGTGTGCTTGTTGATATGGCGTTTGGTAAGGTATTTAAGGATTTAATGTCGTCGATGGTGATGGCATTTACCGACAGGGCAAAGGTGATTTATCGTGATTAATGCAACAGAAAAATTCTCGGTAGATGTTATTTATGCATTGCCAAAACAACAGAAAATTATTCCGATTATGGTGTCGCCAGGAACCACATTTATTGAAGCCGTTAAGCAAAGTGATATGGTGCTATTTTTTCCTGATATTAACCTTGAAGAGGTTAAGCTTGGGGTATTTAGCCGTCAGGCTAAACATGATGAAGTGCTCGTTCCTGGGCAGCGTGTCGAAATTTATCGCCCGTTAATTGCAGATCCTAAAGATGTGCGTCGTAAGCGCGCCGAAAAGGCCAAAGATGAAGGTCGTATTAATAAAATTACCGGTGCCAAAGTCAACTAACCTTCGCTTAGGATACTAAACGGTTATCAAACCGCCCTTATGCCGAACTAAGGTTAATCAATCTCAACTCGGGCTAAGAGATGAGCTATATAGCAAAAAAAAAGCAGGCTCCTCAATAGAGGTCCTGCTTTTTTTTGCTTAAATCACATGGTGGCATTTGACTTATAACGCTTCATTATCGGTTTTAGCTTGATTTTTTAACGTCGGACGTTGCTCTTCAACCAAAGGTTTCGCATCTGGGCGAACTTCAGGTAATAAAGGCTTAAGATCAGGCTGGTTGACCGAGGGTAATGAGCTTTGCCCAAGCGGGGTATTAAAATCGTTACTGAGGTCATAATCACCCACAACACTGGAAACTTTGTCGCCATTAAAGTGAATAATCAATTCTTTATGGGTAATGCTAGCATCTCGACCACTTTTGAAATGATACACATAATACCAAGTGTCATCGGAGAAGCTGTCGCGCAATACTGGGCGACCTAAAATATATTCGGTTTGCTCTTTAGTCATGTCGATACGAAGTTTATCGACTTGCTGTGTTTCCATGTAGTTGCCTTGCGGCACGTCTGGTTTATAAATCAACCAATCAAACACACTGCATCCGCTAAGAGATAATGAAAGCGCTACTGCGCTTACAAGGGTAAGACTTTGTTTTTTGTTTATCATTGTCTGCGCTACTTCCTAAATTCTGTCGGTCATCATACCCAAGCTGTCCCTATGCTGACAAGGGGCTATTAGAAGATGTTGTGGCTTTGAGTCAATTTAGCGCGCTAAGTTCCATTTTTCGGAGAAATAAATTTATAGTAAATTTTCATTTTTATTTATCGTTACAGCAGAAATGTTGGTAAGATGTTGTTAAATTGTTCGATTTAAAACGCTCGAGCTAATATTTGTCGATATCAAATGCTATTTATGTATAAGTCACTGATAATTTATATTTTATATAAGTTGTAGTGATTACAATAATAAGAAACCACCATGACTATTCATCCATCGCAGGTAACAACATTAGCTAGTGCAAACCAAGGTAAGCTTATTTGTGTTGGAACCGGGTTACAGCTTGCTGGGCAAATAGGCTTATTAAGTTTGAGTTATATTGAACATGCTGATGTGGTGTTTTCGTTAGTGCCCGATGGTTTTTCTGAACGGTGGCTGATGTCGCTTAATGCTGATGTGCGTTCACTACAAGTTTACTATGCTCAACACGATGAGATAAAAAATCGCCGTGATACTTATGCTGAAATGATCAATGCCGTTTTAGATGAAGTGCGCCTAGGGAAATTAGTTGTGTGCGCATTATATGGGCACCCAGGGGTGTTTGCTTGTGTGGCGCATTTATCCATTAAACAAGCCCGTGCTGAAGGTTACGACGCGAGCATGTTACCGGGGATTTCAGCCGAAGCGTGTTTGTGGGCCGATTTAGGCATCGATCCTGGCAATAGTGGTCACCAAAGCTTTGAGGCTACTCAATTCATGCTTTATCACCATGTCCCTGATCCTACCACGCACCTGTTACTTTGGCAGATAGCCCTTGCTGGCGAACACACCTTGACTCAATTTAGTACCACTGAAGCGAGATTGCAGGTTTTGGTTGAACATTTATCTCAGTGGTATCCGCTTAACCATCAAGTGATTATATATGAAGCAGCAAATTTGCCATTTCAATCACCAGTGATAGAGCGTATATCGCTGTCGGCATTGCCAGAGGCTAGGTTAACGACGATTAGCACATTATTGATCCCTCCTGCGAGCCAAATCACTCTTAACCATGAAATGTTGGCTAAATTAGGCATAACAGCATTAGATATGGGGTAAGTGACTGTTAAAATTAAAAGATTATACGATACAATAAGAGAGTTATTATGGTTAACATGACGATTTTTTTATAAAGCTGGATATGGATGCAGCAATGATGGAATACCCTTTTGCCAATGTTAATCGGCACATTTAGAATATGGCTCATTGAAATTGTCAGCTAATGTAAGGGTAACAACTAGCACCGTTTGTTGTTAATTCCACTGGAGTGTAAAGTACACTCCAGCTTATGAACGCTAGCTAAATCAGTAGCATGCTCTTTAGGTGTTGAGTTGCAACCTGTTATGTCATTATGATTATGAATTAACAATAAAAAACTATAATAAATTCTTAAAATAGAGAGCAATAACATGTCGAACATAAGTACATTTTTTACTAAACTGGGGACTAATGCTGCGCTATTAGAAGCATATAAGCGTGATCCTCGCGGCGTAATGAAATCAAATGGATTAACAGAAGAAGAGATTGAAGCGGTAATGTCTGGCGACAAAACGCGCATCAGCCAGTTGTCCGGCGACAAAGAAATGGCGATGTATTTGATTGTGCTAAATCCAACAGAGTAGTTATTTTGTTAAAAAAATTACCCTACATATTTATAATCTTTGTATCGTTTTTGAGCTGTACGGCGATTGCCGCTAGCATTGATTATGATAAAGGCTTAGATGCTATTGAAAAGTCATTGCAGACTGATATTAATCAAGCCATTGAACAAATTGATGCTGCATTATCTTCTGAGTCATTGTTAACGGCTCAACAACACAGTCGTTTGTATGGGTTATTAAGTGCAAAGTATATTTATTTGGGCGATTTTGTTGAAGCGGATAAGGCATTAGATAAAGCGTTAACGTTTAACCCAACAGGGGAAGTTCTGACAAATATTTATTTATTTAAAATTACCGTAAATATAGCGCAGCGAAACTATCAACGAGCTTTTTCTCTCTTAGAGGAAAATTTTTCTCGTATCGAAAATTATCAAGATAACAGCATAAAAATAAAGTCTTATAATCGCTTGTCGAACGTGTACTTACAACTCGGTGCTTATGACGAAATGCTACGAATTTCACAATTAGCACTGAGTTTAAACCAGGGTGCAGATCCACGAAATCAATGTTTTTCAATGCTACTCCTTTCTGTAGCGCATTTAAAATTACAGCACTTTGATCAAGCTGAAACATTATTCAAAGACACCCGAGTGTATTGTAAAGATCATGGCCTTCCTTTAATTGAGATTATGTCTATTAAGGGGCAAGGCAATGTGCTGTTTGATAAAGGACAATATGCGGCAGCCGAAAGTTTGTACCTAGTGGCTTTAGAACGCTACCAAAAGTTTAAATTTAAAGTTGAAATAAATGAAATACAGTCTTATTTAAGCGTTATTTATTTTCATTCAGGCGATTACCAACAAGCTAAAATGTTTGCCCAATTAGTCAATGCTTTACCTAATAAACCCAGTAACATGCAAGTAAAAAAGCGTGTTAATGAAGTCCTTTCTTTGATTGCAGGTAAACGTGGTCACTTTGATAAAGCGTACCAATATCAAGTTGTCGCTTCTGCACTGGCTAAGCAATTGCTTGATGAACAGAAAGTAAAAGAAAATGCTTATCAAATGGCCCGCTTTGATAGCGTTGAAAAAAATCGTGAGAATACCAGTTTGATCCAAGATCACGAGTTACTGATAAAACAAAAAGATTTAGTCATGAAGGAAAAAAGCTCCTCCATCATGATCTCAACGTTACTTGTGGGTCTTTCTGTTGGTTTATTATTGTTATTGGTATCTGCTTGGTTGCAACGTAATCAATTTATGAAACAAGCGCAGCGAGATGGATTAACGGGGATTTTTAACCGCCGTACAGGACAAGAGATGGCGGAAAATGAATTCATTCAAGCTCAAACGCTTGGCGAGTCATTCTCAGTTATGTTGATGGATTTGGACTTATTTAAAAATATTAATGATCAATATGGCCATGCCACCGGTGACTGGGTATTAAAAAAGGTGACTCATGTGATTGGTGATATGTTGAACTCTACTCATATTTTTACTCGAATGGGCGGGGAAGAGTTTGCTATCTTTATGCCCAAGCAGACTGAAAATATAGCTGCTGATTTAGCCGAACAGATCCGCAGTGAAGTTGCCAATATTAACACTCGTTTCTCTGGCCACGATTTTACGGTTACCATCAGTTGTGGCATTAGCAGTGTCGATAAAAATGATTTAAGCCTTGATCCATTAATTCACCGTGCCGATTTAGCCCTTTATAAGGCCAAACATAACGGTCGAAATTGTGCGGTATGTTACAACGACACCATGAAACCGCCGTCATCAGACAAGCTGACAATAATCGAATCAGGCTTATGATAGCACCCCATGTCATTGCGGCTAAAATCGGCCCCCAGCTGTTGTGGTTAAGAGGGTAAAGTCTCTGCCCCAAGTTGCTTAAAGCAAAATCCTATCAAGCCCCCTTGTAGCAAACATTAACCGCCCACCTTATGACTCTCTTTGTTAGCTCTTTCTCAACGCTTTCTCAATTTTTCCCGCCACGTAGCGTATAAGCATGACTCTGTTCACGCTAGAAATGGTTGATGAATTATCGATAAGTCGATAACTGCCATGCAGTGAGCGTAGCGTTGCGATCACCGCTGTTTAATACTTTCGACTGCACCATTTTGGTTCTCTATTGCCCCATTCGTGAACTTTTTTCATTTTTTAAAAAAAAATTTAATTTTATTTAAAACAGACCAATCTGCTTGATCTTGTTGATCGGGTGACGTAACTCACACTTTTAAACGTCCTAATGTCTTTTTTTATAACGTTTACGTGAACGTAAATTTAAAACGGTTGTTTAAATTTTTGAGTTGACTGCTTTAGTTTAGTATCCTGTTTTTAAACAATAAAATGCAGTTACGTATAGGTAAGTTAAAAACGTTATCAAATTGTTTAATTCAACAATGTAGACTAAAGTTATGTAAATTTATATTTACATCAGGTAATTAAATTACAAGCTTTTATACTATTTCAGTTTGCTGGTCAATTGGTAAGATGAATTTATACCCACTCATTTAAAGTATAAGCTCTAATTATTAAAGTTAATATTAATCATTAGCTTAATTGGTTTTAATTCTTTGGTATTACCAATTTGTGTGATCGTCGACACTGTGTTTAAGGCAGTTTGGTAAAGTATTAACTGTTGCAATTACAAACGTTTTTGGTTAGTTTTTAGTACGAAACAAACATTTGAACGTTTGTATTATTAACTTTCAGGTTAACCATCAGCTTCAGTTAACTATTATTTGCATACTCTTTATTGAACTTGATTTGAAACATTTAAGCGTAAGCCGTGATAGTGGTGCTTAGCTTTACGATTCAATGTGAGTGATAGCAATAACTAGCCTGTTTAAGTAATGAAGCATGACAACCAACATCAACACATATAGCACTATCAACACTGATAGCACTTAGGGAGCCAAATATGACGGCAGAACAATTGGTAGCTCAACACAGTAAGTCCACAGCAAATGCTGATGATTCGCTTAAAACCGATCTCACGTTTATTGGTCCCACTGTCAACGGCCAAGACGAGGTCTTTAACTCTGGCGCCGTGACTTTCCTTGATTCGTTATGCGCAAAGTTTGTTGATGAAGTACCTGAGTTGTTAAGTAAACGTCAACATAAACAAGCCCGTATTGATGGCGGTGAGTTGCCAGACTTTTTACCTGAAACTCGTGCGATACGTGATGGTGATTGGACTATTCGCGGCATGCCTGAAGATCTAACTGACCGACGTGTTGAAATTACTGGTCCCGTTGACCGTAAAATGATCATCAACGCGATGAACGCCAATGTAAAAGTGTTTATGGCTGACTTTGAGGACTCCTTAGCACCAAGCTGGCTAAAGATTGTAGAAGGTCAAATTAACCTTCGTGATGCCGTACGTGGTGATATTGATTTTACCGCCCCAGAAACAGGTAAGCATTATTCGCTTAATCCAGACCCAGCAGTATTAATTGCACGTGTACGTGGTTTGCATCTTATTGAAAAACACATTGAATACAAAGGTAAACCTATTCCTGGTGGTTTAGTTGATTTCGCAATGTACTTTTATCATAACTATCGCCAACTGTTAGCTAACAACTCAGGACCTTACTTTTATATTCCTAAGCTAGAAAGCCATCTGGAAGCGCGTTGGTGGGCGAAAGTCTTTGCCTTTGTGGAAGAGCGTTTTTGCTTACAGCCTGGCACGATTAAATGTACGTGTTTAATTGAGACTTTACCTGCGGTGTTTGAAATGGAGGAGATCCTTTATGAGCTTCGTTCGAACATTGTCGCGCTTAATTGTGGTCGTTGGGACTATATCTTTAGCTATATTAAGACATTAAAGAAATACCCTGATCGTGTGTTACCAGACCGTCAAGCCGTGACCATGGACACTAAGTTTTTAAGCGCCTATTCACGCTTACTGATTAAAACCTGCCATAAACGCGGCGCATTAGCGATGGGTGGTATGGCGGCGTTTATTCCAGCCAAAGATGAAGCGACTAACGAACTCGTATTGCAAAAAGTACGTGGCGATAAAGAGTTAGAAGCCCGAAATGGTCACGATGGTACTTGGGTTGCTCATCCAGGTTTAGCCGACACCGCAATGAAAATTTTTAATGATTATATTGGTGGCGATAGAACCAATCAATTGCATATTACCCGTGATGTGGATGCGCCGATTTTAGCCAGCGAATTACTTGAGCCTTGCGATGGAGAGAAGACGGAAGCGGGAATGCGTTTGAACATCCGCATTGCTTTGCAGTACATCGAAGCATGGATCCAGGGTAATGGTTGCGTACCGATTTACGGTTTGATGGAAGATGCTGCTACAGCAGAGATATCGCGCACTTCAATTTGGCAGTGGATCCAACACGGCAAGAGCTTATCAAATGGCAAATTAGTCACCAAAACATTATTTAAAGACATGTTGAAAGAAGAAATGGCCAACGTGAAGAAAGAGCTCGGTGCTGAACGTTTTAATGCTGGCAAGTTCACTGTAGCAGCAGGGCTGTTCGAGCAAATTACCACTTCAGATGAGCTAGTCGATTTCTTAACATTACCAGGATATGAACTGCTAACGGCTTAATACGCCAGTTATCAGAATATTAATTACAACACTACTGAATTAGGCAAAGTCGAAAAATTCACTTTGCCGACCCATTACACAGGAAGGAGCGACATTATGACTACACAACTAACTCGTCAGCAACAGGTTGATGCTATTAAGAAAGATTGGGCTGAAAATCCACGTTGGAAATCGGTTAAGCGTCCTTTTACCGCTGAAGAAGTCGTCGCATTACGTGGCTCTGTCGTGCCAGAAAATACGATTGCGAAACTGGGTGCCGCAAGATTGTGGGCTCTGGTTAATGGCGGCGCTAAGAAAGGCTACGTTAACTCTCTTGGTGCACTTACAGGTGGTCAAGCTGTACAACAAGCAAAAGCGGGTATTGAAGCGATTTATTTATCAGGCTGGCAGGTTGCTGCGGACGCTAACTTAGCGGGCACTATGTATCCTGACCAATCACTATACCCAGCTAACTCTGTACCAGCAGTAGTAAGCCGTATTAATAACTCATTCCGCCGCGCTGACCAAATTCAATGGGGCAAAGAAGTCAATCCTGGTGATGACAATTACACTGACTATTTCCTACCTATTATTGCAGATGCAGAAGCGGGTTTTGGTGGCGTACTAAATGCTTTCGAACTAATGAAGTCGATGATTGATGCTGGTGCTGCTGGGGTTCACTTTGAAGACCAACTCGCGTCTGTTAAAAAGTGTGGTCACATGGGCGGTAAAGTTCTAGTGCCAACCCAAGAAGCAGTACAAAAGCTTGTTGCTGCCCGTTTAGCTGCAGATGTGAGCGGTGTAGATACGTTAGTTATTGCACGTACTGATGCTAATGCTGCCGATTTAATGACTTCAGATTGTGATGAATATGACCGTGACTTTGTGACAGGCGAGCGAACTAACGAAGGTTTCTACCGCGTTAAAGCTGGCTTAGACCAAGCGATTTCTCGTGGTCTTGCCTACGCACCTTATGCTGACTTAATTTGGTGTGAAACCGCTAAACCTTGTCTTGAAGAAGCGAAGAAGTTTGCTGATGCCATTCATGCACAGTACCCAGATCAACTACTTGCTTATAACTGTTCTCCTTCGTTCAACTGGAAGAAGAACTTGGATGATGTAACAATTGCTAAATTCCAGCAAGAGTTATCAAACATGGGCTACAAGTACCAGTTCATCACGTTAGCAGGCATTCATAACATGTGGTACAACATGTTCGATTTAGCCTATGACTATGCACGTGGCGAAGGCATGAAGCATTATGTTGAAAAAGTACAAGAACTTGAATTTGCTGCAGCTAAGAAAGGTTACACTTTCGTGTCGCATCAGCAAGAAGTGGGTACTGGTTACTTCGATCAAGTAACAACATGTATCCAAGGCGGTAAGTCTTCAGTAACTGCACTAACGGGCTCTACTGAAGAAGAACAGTTCTAAGATAGTTGCCTGACCATTTTACAAGCTTAGTCACTTTGTGACTGTTGTAACCCCGTGCGGCTCACCTACAGGTCGTACGGGATTTTTATCCAAGTATGATGGATTATAAGTATATGCTTAGTTGTTGATCCTGATTGTTTGGGTACTTCCTCCCGGTAAGCTTTTTTAACCACATTATTTGTGATTGCGGCTCTTGCGAGCCGTTTTTTTTTACCTACTCATTTATCCAAAAATCCCACGGATTGACCTTAATATGGCATTGGTGGGTTGCACCTCAGACCACTCCTAAGCAAAAAGATAAGCAGAGCCTAAATAAAGTGATTAATCACAATATAAATTGTCGTTTATTCAGTGTGCTAGAGTCAATTTTGTTAACTTGCCAGTCAGTATGATTGAGGATGCCGAAAGTGTTGTTTTTGCGTTGATACGTGAGCTAGCTTGAGCGAGTAACAATATCTACAAGACACTGTGATGAAATTGAGTATACTGAAAATAATATTTGTTACATTTAGGCTGTTTTTTTGAAACCTATGACTCCGCAAAAAGGGGCTGATTACTGGACTAAACGGATCAGTGATCAAGAAATGCCTGCATTATGTTCAACCGTGCTTGATTTAGAAAGGCTGGCAAAAGACGATGTGTCTTCGTTATCTTTATTAGGTCGAAGTGTGATGCACGATAACGCATTAACGTCACGTATTTTACGAGTGGCTAACAGCGCCATATACAACAAAGGCATTAGTCAAGTCTCAACGGTTAGCCGCGCGGCTGTGGTGCTAGGTTTTGATACTATTCGCAATATCTGTCTTACCGCTAAATTACTGACCAGCTTATTAGAAAATAAACACCTTTCAGAAGGTGTTTACCAGCGTTTATTAAAGCTGATGGCGCAGTCATTTCAAGCGGCGATGTTGGCTCGAATGATGATGAGCGACAAGGGCGAGTCGTTGCGTGAAGAAGTGTTTATTGCCTCTTTGTTATATCGGATAGGTGAAAGTGCTTTTTGGAGTATGGGTGGTGAGCAGACCGAGCAACTGGATAAAAAATTATTAACCATTGAGGATAACATTGAGCAAAAATCACTGATCCGAGCTGAACTTGGCACCTCATTTCCTCAGCTTACCCAAAGTATTGCCAGAAGTTGGGGTTTAGGTGAAGTATTGATTAAGTCTTTAGCACAACCTGATGAGCGCATGCCTGAGATCCGTTGTATATTTTTAGCGAATAAGTTATCAGAAATTGTTTCTCAGCCTAACGTTAATGCTGAAGAATTACATAAGCGCTTATCCCAAGCCGCAGAGATGTTAGACATCAGTGTGGATGAGTTTACACAACGATTCATTGATTGCAGTGACATCACCCATAAGTTAGCCATTGAATATGGTGCCAAAGCCATAGTGTCTTATTTACCTAATACTGGCGACGTATTAGAAAAAGCCGATTCTCCGATTGAGCCCACAGAGATACGACAAACCAACCAAGGTTATCAATTAAGCAAATTGAGGCAACTCACTCATTATGCGGTGGAGAAAACTGATTTTAATCAAATAATGCACACCACATTAGAAGGGATGCTAACCGGTGTTGGCTTGGATCGTTGTGGCGTGTTGTTACTATCACCGAGCCGTAAATTATTACAACCCAGAGTGATGATGGGTGATGGTGCAGAGTTATTAAAACAAGCCTTTGTGATTGAACTTGATGATCCAACATCGGTTTTCACTCAATGTGTGGGGCAAAAAAAGAGCTTTTGGGTAAATACACCAACCAGTAATGAATGCAAAGTACAAGTTGATGATGTGCTAGTTGAACGTTTTTCTCAACATGGTTTTTTATTAGCGCCACTCTGTGTAGGTCATAAAGTGTTAGGGTTATTCTATGCCGATAGGCAGGGTTCTGAACGTCATTTTGAGCAAGAAGATTTCGACAGTTTTACACACTTTAGTGAACTAGCGAATGTGTGTTTTAGGGTGTCAATGACATAGAAGGATTATTGATTCTTGAATGCTGAATGTTGTGCAATTACCGACAATCTTAAAAGCTAAGCTTTAGATATTAGGTATTAGGTATTAGGTATTAGGTATTCAGTTTTATGGTGGTCATGATAATCGACAATGGCCACCATATCCTTAAATCCTTATTGCATAATTAAGCTGGTAATACGTTTAGCTTTGTCGTTTGGGATTGGGAAACTCAAATGATACTGAGCAATTTTCCAACCATCAACTGTTTGTACTAACGCGCCAGTACCACGGCTGACGCCATAAGCTGGGCTGTAGAGCTGTTCGTCAAATACAATCGTATCGTCAATTTGTAACAAGTGACGCGATTTTACATCGTAGTGCCAACCTTGAGTGGGTTTAGCATAGCGCTCAAATTCAACCATATTCCAACGCTCTGATGCATCGGTGCCAATAAACACGGCTTGTGGGTGATAAAGACTAAAATAAGTACTCCAGTCTGCTGCAGCAGCACTTTCATGTAATTGATTTAATAAGCCACTAACAGCTTGGCTGTCTTTTGCAGATAAACCTTGGCTGTCAATTAACTCGTTTTTTTGATTGATGTCTTTAATCACAGCTTCGCTTTCGGAGCTCACTTGTTGACTCACGTGTTCATTTTTCGGCTCGGTTTGACTTTGTTCTGTGGTTAATTCTTCCGCCTGCGTTGCGTGTAAGTCAAAAGCCGTCACTGTGGTCATTAACACGGCAATAAAACCGAGTCGGTGGATAATTGATTGCATAGTATCCCTTTTCATATTGTGAATTATTATGATGTTTTTACTATTAGTATTCTAGTGCCAATTTATGGGATCTAGCTGATAAAATTGGCTCAATTCTTTATACAATTGTTGATGTTGTTGATAAAACTCTACAGGTCGTTCGAAAAAAGTTTCACTGATCACCGCAAAAAACTCCGCCGGATTGGTCGCGCCATAATAATTGAATAATGACGGGATATGATGCTGAGCGCAATACTGAAGTTGCTGAAACTCTTGCCCCAGTGTTGTTGACCATGAGCGATATGAAGTGATATCTCGCAGTGGAGGAGCGCCATTGGCGCTGCCATCTTCTTGATCAAGTTGATGAGCAAATTCGTGTATGACCACATTACTGCCATCAAATGGATCTGCCGCGCCTTCTACAGTGCTGTTCCATGATAAAACAACTTTACCATACTCCCATGATTCACCTAGCAAGACATTACGTTGGGTCGATTGTACTCCCCCGAGGCCAGTTCGGTTTTGCTCAACAATAAATGCACTTGGGTAGACTAAAATTTGCTTCAGTTTAGGGTAATAGTCGGTTTTACGGTTGAGTAATAATAAACAGGCTTGGGCTGCGATGGTGACTTTTACTTCGTCATTAATTTCGAATCCGTTACAACCCACAAATTGTTTTTCATCGATAAAGATTTGAATATGTTTTTTGAGCTGAAGCTGCAAATCCGTCGGCATGGCTTTAAAGTATGGAAAGCGGGTTTTCAATATGTTACGCCATCGTGTGGGAAATGGCTGACGGGTGACGATATTACGTTGACGGTTGATACGCCATTGACTACTGACGATCCACCCCACGGCTATCATTGATATAACGAGCAATATTATAATCGCGATCATAGACATGTCCTGGTGGTCGAAGGGGAGTTAAATTATTGTCTCGAACCCATCATTATTGATTACTGGAGCTTGCCGATGAGTGCATTGCTCATTTTTTCATACTGTGAGTATTAATAATTAATGGGGTAGCGATTGAACAAATTCAAGCTTTAGTGAAAACTAAATAGTGATCAGGGTGTCGGCTATTAACTTTTTGGTTGGAATGAAGGCATTAAACTTTAAAAAAAAGCACTGACTAACAAATATTAACCTCATATTTGTTGCCAGCAAAAGGGTGGGGAGAAAAGAGTACTTATTTGCAATTATTAGGTGTATTTAAGATGTATTACTGGTCTGAAAAATTAGCCTCTAACATTTTTTGTTGTTGTGGTGATAGACTGAAATGTTGTGAAATCAATTGCCTGATGAGTTTTGATTTTGCTATGACTCCTTGTTGGCTCAGTAATGTTAGTTCATTTATTGCCGTTTCACTTAAGGTAAATGTACAGTGTTTGTAAGGCTGTTTTTTGCTTTTATTCGCAGACACCATTGGTTCAAGATACTGTGGATATTTACGCTGTAGAAAATCGATTATATTGCTCTGGTTATCGGCATTGGTTGTCGTAATTGTTTGCTTTGCATCATGTTGAGGACGGTCTTGACCCGCAGCATATAAATCGGCTGCCGCAATAAAGTCATCAATCGATACCGCAATGTTAGTGGTATTTTTACATAACGAAGCGTTTTTCTTGAGATCGGCTAGTCCCATAATTTCCTCTCAATGTGGTCACATTTGATGCAGTATTGCGCTGTTCGATGAGTTGTTTTGCATCGGTAATTTCGAGTAATTCGCAGGCAATACTGCGCATTTCTAATGCCGCTTTACCTTTTGGCTCTAATTCAAATACAGATAATCCCGATTCTTCACTATCGTCGTAAATATTACGACTGTAGTTAACCGCATCTAACACGTTAATGTCGTAGGTACGACAAACATCTTTTGCTTCTATAATTCTGCTTGCCTGATTAGGTAAACTTGGGCACTGCGTGATCACGAATGACGCTTTCATTTTTGGGTTAATCATCAAACAAGTGGCGACGATATCGTCTAAATGACTGACGGTTTTTAAGTCGCGTCGTTTGGGGCGTAATGGCATTAACACATGGGATGCCACTGACATGGTTGCTCTAAGGGCTAAATTATCTTGGCCACCGCAATCGACAATAACGTAGTCGTAATGTTGCTCTAAGCTGAGTAAGTCATTACGAATTTTTCCATAGAGTTGCACGCAGTTAATAGCAGGTAATTTAGGATTATTGTTACGGGCTTGGATCCAGTCTGATGTGGTTCGTTGTGGATCACAGTCGACCATAATCACGCTTGCATTCGCCTCTTTGGTCAGGAATACCGCAATATTTTGCGCAAGACAGCTTTTACCACTGCCGCCTTTTTCACCACCAACTAATATGATCATGGACGTTGCCCTCCCAATATAAATTAACTTACATCGTTAAATGTAATTGATAACTCACTGTAATTATGGATGCGGGTTTAGTCAATTAGTTGATTTTTGACAGTTTTTTATTAATGTCATCTGGGCGGTTATTTGACTGTGTTGAGTGTTTAGACAGAAAATTGACGGCGCTAGTTTACATGCGTCAATGTTACTTAAAGGTTAAATTTAATAATGACTTACGCCAGTTAAATACGGTTAACAATCCAGTGTGCTGACACCGTTTTAATATTGGCAGCAACGAGATAACCAATTTATATACATTAAATGACTATAGGATGATTTTAATATAGCTAATTGATATAACTTGATGATGCAGCTAAATGGGTTATTTTTAAGCTAAGGGCTGTTTGATAAGCGTTTATTAACCAGAATTGAGGTCAAATAGGGTATTTAACTTTAGCATTTACTTTAGCAGTGGCTTTATTAGTCGCTTTATTAATGCTCGATATTGTCACTTGAGCTTGTTTTTGAAGTGAACTTGGTGCTGATTTGACATGAATGGCCATTAACTCGACATCCGTCAGTTATGCTATTCCGTTGCTGGTGCCTTTACGGCCCGCTATAGCAAACAGATCCATTATCTGTTGATTTGGCGTAGCCTAAAGCAGTTTTGAAAATGACTCTGAGCTGATAAAATAGTTAATGTGATGGGTAATACAATAACCTTATTGATAATCAAAGGCCTGGAGCCATAGTGATGAATGAGCAGCAATTGTTAGAAGCGATTAATCAAACCATGCCATTTGGTAAATATGCTGGACGTAAATTATTGCATTTACCTGAACCGTATTTGGTCTGGTTTCATTCTAAAGGTTTTCCAGAGGGCAAGCTCGGTGAGCAACTCGCATTAATGTATGAAGTGAAACTCAATGGATTGGAAGAAATGCTACAACCGCTGTTAAAGCGTTGAAGCGGGTAACAAGCGATGACAAGCGATAACAGCCTAGAGGCTAGGGCGGACTGCGTCCTGCTAGATCGCTACGCTGCTAAATAAAGCAGGGAAGAGCGATAACAAGCGTAACAGCCTAGAGGCTAGGGCGGACTGCGTCCTGCTAGATCGCTACGCTGCTAAATAAAGCGGTCAAAGCGTTCGCTCGTTAGCGCCCTTTTTGAGGCCACGCAATGGCGTGCAGTTATCGTTCTAGCTCTAGTTCTACCGCTGTTATAGGATCTAGCCGCGAAGCGTCCTAGCACCTAGGCTTTTAGAATAGGTTTTTTCATGTAAAAGCCGGTAAAGGTTTGACCGCGTTTTTGCTGATAGCTTGTGTGTTGCAAGATAAAGCCCATGGTTTCAAACAAGGGCTTAGATAAGCATGATGCATCAACACTGAGGTTGGAATATTGTTGCTGTATTGCCCAATGCTGTAAGTGACTGTATAAGGCGCTGGCGATGCCTTGGTGTTGGTAGTTGGGGTGCACATATAAGCAGTCTATGTAACCTTGATATTTAAAGTGTGTTTCCACACTAATAAAGCCAATAACGTGCTGGTTATCAAGCGCTAACCATGCTTTATTTCGTTTGTATCTTAGTTGCCAAAATTTAGCGGAACGGGGTGCTGAGGACCATGCATTGAGTTTTAATTTTGGGTATCTTGGATGAATAATACCTTGCACGGCACAATGGTACAATTGACTGATTTGAGTTGCATTTGACGCAGAAAAATCCACGATTTGATAAGGATGAGGAAATGAATTTTGCATAAAAAAGACCAATCGATAAGATTGGTCAATTATGTAAGGTTTTAGCAATAAAACGTACTATTTTTTATTAATATCACCAACAAACATGATTTTATCAAATGTTCTGTTGAGGCTTGAGCTTTTAAAGTCACTCATCCACATTTGCTCTGACACTTCGACCTTGTCACCTTTGCTTACTTCAGTTTGCGGACCTGCTGCCCAGTATGTTTTGTCAGCTTCTTTTAACTGAACATAGGTATAACCACCGCCATTCATGGTGTCGAGAACTTCAGCTTGATGTAAAGCGCCTTGTGCCCATGCTGAAGATACACCTATAGCCAAGGTGGCCGCTGCTGCAAATGCGATTAATTTAGCTTTCATGTATGTATTCCTATTTTTTATCTACAGATGATAATGGATAACGAGATTCGCTCAACTTTATGCTATTTAACCATCTCTGTTCACTGAGGTCTGTGATCTACTACGAATTATTGCGGTCTCCCAGCTGTTAGGCATGCTGGTTTAATCGCGGTGGCTAATATAATGTACATTGGCCAATAGTAGTCCGTTAATGAGGTGTCCATATTGACTGACAAAATCGATAAACGCTTCTGGTAATGTTTGATCCGTTATCGATTGTTGCCAATGTGCCAGCAACAATGCCTCATATCCTTCTTTACCCGCAGCGGTATAAGAACTTGATACCCCGAGATACAGCTTTTTAGGATCAAGGGTTTGCCATTGATCTTGTTTGTAAATTTCGACTTGGGTGATCCGTTGCCCTTTAATTTGCTTACCATCATAGAAGTAACGCAATCCGTAAGGATAAGGAAAACTACCTGCGCCAGTACCCATAATACCATTATTGGTTGCCGAGTTAATTGAAGACTCAAGCGCTTCAATGACATATTTCCCTTGGATTTGGTACAAGGTCAGGGGTAACTCAAAAGGTAAAATCCGTCCTACTACATCCGCTAATGACAATTGGCCTTTATTCAACGACTGTCTAACACCGCCAGCATTATGGAGGGCAAAATCAATATTCGGTTCAATATTTTTTGCGGCTTTATACATGCTTCTACTGACCCAAGGCGCAATTTCACTGCCGTGAGGAAAATGTTTACTGGGCAGGCGAGTATGGACAAAATCGCGCGGGATATGGGTTAGAATTTGATTTTCTATTGCGTCTAATGATGGTCTATATTGGGTGTGAATGACCGAGTGGATCTCTTCATCATGTTGGGCATCTTTAATACAAGGGTGACTAAAAAGTTGTTCAATTAATGCCGCTGAAGTATGACTGTCAGCAACAGTGCCTTGTTTTGTGGTTACGGTAATCTTGTTATCGAGCATAAAGTAATTGTTACCCAACAGTTTGACAACCTTACCTTGTTGGTCAAAACATATTTCAGCTAAACCAACCGTTTCAGCATATTTACCGGCATGTAAAATCGGCGTTGAATTAATTGTTTCGCCATAAGGGATATTACTCAGGCCAATATCACTCAGCTCGCCTTGGAGCGTATGCGAGTGACCACCTACAATCAGGCTTATGCCATCAACTTTTGCGGCCAGTTCCCTATCTTGATCTAAGCCTAAATGGCTCAGGACGATAATGTGATGAATACCTTGTTGGTGCAAGCGTTGTATTGTTCGCTCCGTGGTCTCGATGGCATTGACAAAGTGGGTATCAGGATCCGGTCTGGCAATTAAGCGCATTTGATCAAGAGTGATGCCAATTATCGCTAGCTTGGTATCATAAAACGGCTTAATTAATACTTTGGCCGTTTCAGTTGAGTCATCAAAGTCGTATAGCATTGGATGGCCATAAAGTCGGCCTGTTTTCTGGCGGTCTTCCTGACTTAAATCCATATTACCGGCTAATATCGGAAAATCGATACGATTTAAAAACGCTTGAACAGGGCTGTTACCCGCATCGATTTCATGATTACCTATGACCATAGCATCGGGCTTTAGCAGGTTTAGTAAATGGGCATTGGCTGCACCTTTAAACTCTCTAAAATATAAAGTGCCTTGAAAGCTATCGCCGCCATGTAAAAATAGAAATGGAGTTTGCTGGGCCGCGGCTTGCTGTCTTGCCTGTTCTATTTGATAACCTAAACGCGCATAGCCACCAGAATGGGCTTCTAGTTTATAAGTGTGCTGTTGGGCTGTCAGGCTAAAATGGACTGGACTAGGTTCGAAGTTAGAATGAGTGTCATTAATGTGAGCAATAGATAAACGATAAATATTTGGCATTTTTTCCCTCAATTTAATGTCGGTATATTATACCCATTTCATTAAATATGTAATCACTCAGCGTTTCCCCTAGTCTTTCAATTTAAGCTTGTTGGCGCAAGAGTTGCCATGTAACGCAGAAACAGAATACCTAAGAGTCTTTTATTGATCGTACTTAACTTCAATTCTGGTATAAGTAAGATAAAGTGATATAAATTAGCGTGTTGTCTGGTTTATTAACCTTGCCTTTTGTTTTGCGAGTAAAGGCGATAATAGCGCTGTTGTTGCAAGTCAATGCCACTTCGATCGCGGGACAAAAAGCGATTTGAGAACGGTTTATTATCTTAAGGATTGTCCAGAGATGAGGTTATAGATAATAATGCGACATATTTACACTGTACTATGGTATGGATTGAGGCTAACGCAGGATTGACTATTAGCCCCGTGATCACAACAAGTTTAGTGGGTTAACAATGGTAAAACACCTTTTTTAACAATTAGTTAATCGAATTGCTGTTAACATTGTTAATGATTAAGATAAATTTGAATATACATCATTCAGTTGGTATAAAAAAGGCTATAAATTGAATGTTAATAATTGGTTAGTCTGATTTTATAGCCAATAACGGAGGCTCAATTAACCCATATTATTTTCATCGTATATGACTAAACCTTTACTTTTTATCCGTCGTTGCCAAAGTTTGCGCGCCAATGCTTGCATATTGGGCGTTAAATCCTTTGAGTCAACGATTTCTAAACCAATTAAGGTTTCGATGATATCTTCAATCGTCACAATGCCTTCGCTTGAACCGTATTCATCAACCACCAAGGCGATTTTTGAACTACGATTGATCATTAATTGAAACAGCGGCAATACTCTTACGGAAGAGGGGACGACGAGTAAATTTTTTAAATGCTCTCCAATTTCAGTATCTGGGGCTTGGCGAGACTGAAGTATAATATCATTACGATTGACATAACCAATCACATTGTCACGATCACCTTGATAAATCGGGATCCGGGTAAAAGTACTGGACAAATACTGGTCGATAAATTGCTCATTAGTGATGTGAGTTGGTAATTTAAAAATCACTGTGCGGGGGGTCATGATGTCACTGACGTGCATGTCTTTCATCGACAACATTTGCGTTAACATCTGTGATTCTTGCTCACTTAATTCGCCACTGTCTTTCCCCATTTGGGTCATTGCGCTGAGTTCTTGACGAATGTATTGACCTTTTTCGCCTTTGCCGAAGAGATTGGTGACTTTTTGAGTCATCCAAATTAAAGGCATCGTCATCTTTTCCATCCAATATAAACATAGTGATACCGATGGAGCCAATTTGCGCCAGTAATTAGCCCCTAAGGTTTTAGGAATGATTTCTGAGAAGAATAAAATTAAAAAAGTCAGAACAGCAGAGAATACGCCAAGCATTTCACTACCAAATATGATGGCCGCCTTTGCACCAGCAACAGAAGCCCCCATGGTATGTGAGATGGTATTTATCGTTAAGATAGAGACTAATGGAGAATCAATATTTTGCTTTTGCTTATCGAGGCGTGCAGCAATAAAGGGGTGAGTTTCTTTGAGGGTTTCGATATAACTTGGAGTAACAGATAAGAGGACTGCTTCAAAAATACTGCATAGAAATGAAATGAAAATAGCAAAAAAGACAATCAAAAAAAGAGTTAACATAAATGTAAGTAGAAACTTCCTCGAGGTAGACTAAATAAACTGTATCAATTCTATCATAACATCCGATGCACTCGCTACAGTGGCTAAAACACGACATGAACACGACAATAGCGATACTGAGTAAACATCCGATTCACTCTCTACAGTAACTAAAACACTATACTAGCGATACAGAGTCAACTCGATGGACTCGCGACAGAGGCTAAAACACGACACGAACACGACAATAGCGATATTGAGTAAACTTGATGGACTCGCGACAGTGGCTAAAACACGACATGAACACGACAATAGCGATATTGAGTAAACTCGATGCACTCGCGACAGTGGCTAAAACACGACACGAACACGACAATAGCGATATTGAGTCAACTCGATGGACTCGCGACAGTGGCTAAAACACGACACGAACACGATACTAGATATATTGAGTAAACTCGATGCTCGAGATACTGGCTAAAACGTGATGCTAACTGTATAATTCGCCGCCCTGTTACAGGTTTTGGTGTTTTGAGGTTAGGCAGATGAGTGTAAAAAAAATCAATTTATTAGATTTTAATCGTAAAGGACTACGTGCGTTGTTCAGTGAAATGGGCGAAAAACCGTTTCGTGCCGATCAGTTAATGAAGTGGATTTATCACTTTGGGGTCACTGATTTTGAAGAAATGAACAACATAAACAAAGTTCTACGTGGAAAATTGGCTGCGAAATATGAAATTGTTGCGCCTGAAATTGCTAATTTTCAAGAGTCTGCTGATGGCACCATTAAATTTGCGATCAATGTTGGTCAGGGTCAAGAAGTCGAAACGGTATATATTCCAGAAGAGGACCGCGCGACGTTATGCGTGTCGTCGCAAGTGGGTTGCGCTTTAGAATGTACTTTCTGCTCTACTGGTCAGCAAGGTTTTAACCGTAACTTAACGGTATCGGAGATCGTCGGTCAAGTCTGGAGAGTATCGCAATTTTTAGGTTTCCATAAAGACACCGGCGATAGACCCATTTCTAACGTAGTGATGATGGGTATGGGTGAGCCTTTGCTTAACCTTGCCAATGTGATCCCTGCGATGGATATTATGCTTGATGATTTTGGCTTTAGTTTATCTAAACGTCGCGTGACCTTATCAACCTCTGGTGTGGTACCTGCGCTTGATAAACTCGGTGACGTTATTGATGTGGCATTAGCGGTTAGTATCCACGCCCCTAATGATGAACTGCGCGATGTGTTGGTTCCGGTTAACAAAAAATATCCATTACAAGAATTTTTAGCGGGCATTCGTCGTTATTTAGCAAAGTCTAATGCAAATCGCGGCCGCGTAACGGTTGAATATGTGATGCTTGATCATATTAATGACAGCACAGACCAAGCGCATGAACTTGCAACGTTAATGAAAGATACTCCATGTAAGATTAACTTAATTCCGTTTAACCCGTATCCTGGTTCTCCTTACGGCCGTTCATCTAACTCACGCATAGACCGTTTTTCTAAAGTATTGATAGAACATGGCCTCACCGTTATTGTGCGTAAAACCCGTGGGGATGATATTGATGCTGCTTGTGGCCAGTTAGCGGGTGATATTCGTGATAGAACAAAGCGTTTAGCAAAAAAACAAATGCAACAGAATCAGATTTCAGTCACAATGGAATAACTCGTTGTTTACATAGATAATAGGCTTATAAATGATGCACGGAATGCAAAAGGTTGGTCTGATTACCTTATTGGCTTTGTCTGTCACTGCTTGTGTGACTGAGCGTACCTACAGTGGTACTGATATCCCTGTAGCTGAACGTCAGTTTGATAAGCAGGGGGCCGCTAGAGAGCGTATGCATCTCGGACTTACTTATCTAAATCGTGGTAATAGCGAACAAGCTAAGTATAATTTAAATAAAGCAGTTGAATATGCACCCAATACCAGCGAAGTTCATATGGCAATGGCTTATTATTACCAAACCGTAGGTGATTTAGAGCGAACCGAAGCATCATACGAAAAGGCCATTAGCTTTAGTGATGTCACTGGTGATGCGCGGAATAACTTTGGGGTGTTTTTGTGTCAACAAAATAAATTTGTCGAATCTGAGAAAATGTTTCTTGCTGCGATTGAAACACCTAAATATACCCGCACAGCATCGAGTTATGAAAACTTAGGGGTGTGCAGTCGCAAAGCAGGTGATAAAGAAAAAGCGCGACAGTATTTTAATATGGCGTTAAAGTATGATAAAAGACGGCAAGTAACGTTGTTAGAACTAACCGAGTTAGCCATGGAAGATGCTGACTACGGCAATGCGCGCGAACAACTCGCAAGATACCATCGAGTTGCTAGTGAATCAGCAGAAAGTTTAGCCTTAGGGATTAAGATTGAGCGGGCGGCGAACGATGTAGAGGCCGTAAAACGATTTGGCATTTTATTAATTGCGAAGTTTCCTGCATCTCCACAAGCCAAAAATTATAGAGCTAACTTGAATTAATGACTAATGAATTCGAAGTAGAACAAGACGCAGAAAAGGCGGATTTGTTAAAAGACGTAGTGACAGCCGGCACCATTTTAAAAGCGGCTCGCGAAGCAAAGGGGATCTCGATTGAGACCGTTGCAACCCAATTGCATTTACGTCCCAAGATCATCGATGATCTTGAAAATGATATTTTTATTAATATAGCTTCTATCACTTATGTGAGAGGCTATATTAAGAATTATGCTCGTTTTGTTAGCGCCGACATGGCTGTAATACAGCAATGTTTAAGCCGTCAAGTGCCTGAAATCGTGGCACCGGTAATGCAAAGTTTTTCACGTAAGACGATCCATCAAGCTCGCAATAGTCGGCTTAATTTAGTGACTTACCTTATTGTTGCCATATTAATAGCGATGCTGGTGTTATGGTGGGTTCAAAAATCATCGTTACTGACAAATGTTGATTTATCACAGCCAACCGTTGAAGAAATTGCCGCGGAAAGTAGCATGCTTGATCCGCAGCAAATCATTCGCAGTGAATCTGGACAATCGCAAGCTGAAAACACCACCAGTGAGTCAGATTATGTGACTGAAGGCATCGATAGTTCAACTGATGCAGCTAGCAGGGCTGCGATCGAAGCTGAAGATAATCTTATCCAAACAGCGCAAAACGCGGCGAGCTCAACTCAGGCATTAACTCAACCGAGTACGCCATCGTCAACCATAACAGAGACGAGCGTATCAAGTTCTGAGAGTGTGTTAACGATTGAACTTTCGGGTGACTGTTGGGTTAACGTAACTGATGCCAATGGCAAAGTGATGGTTGATGGTGTGAAAAATGCGGCACAAAGAATAGAAGTCCGTGGTACAAAACCTTTTAAAGTGATCCTGGGTGCGCCTCAAGTAGCCAGTATCAGTCTCGATGGTAATAACGTCAGTTTAGCTGCGTTTTCCGACGGCCGAGTAGCAAGATTAACCCTGCCTAAAGCGTCATAATGCTTTAGCATAGCAATAGAGCATATTCGCATGTATAACGAATCCCCAATTATTCGCAGACCATCTACACGTATATATGTGGGCAATGTGCCTATTGGTGATGGTGCGCCGATTGCTGTGCAATCGATGACGAACACTAATACCAACGATGTTGAAGCAACCGTTGCGCAAATCCGGGCGTTAGAAAAAGTCGGTGCTGATATTGTGCGTATTTCTGTACCGACGATGGACGCAGCTGAAGCCTTTAAAATGATTAAACAGTCAGTGAATGTTCCCTTAGTGGCCGACATTCATTTTGACTATCGTATTGCCCTTAAAGTGGCAGAATACGGTGCAGATTGCTTACGTATTAACCCGGGTAATATTGGTAATGAACAACGTATTCGCAGTGTTGTTGAGTGCGCGCGCGATAACAACATTCCAATCCGTATTGGAGTGAATGGTGGATCGCTTGAAAAAGATTTAATGGACAAATATCGCGAGCCAACGGCTGAAGCCTTATTAGAATCAGCAATGCGTCATGTAGATATTTTAGACCGTTTAAATTTTGATCAATTTAAAGTCAGCGTTAAAGCCTCAGATGTTTTCCTTGCTGTTGCATCATACCGCTTACTGGCGAAACAAATTCGTCAACCCTTGCATTTAGGCATTACCGAAGCTGGCGGCCTGCGCGCAGGCTCAGTCAAATCAGCGGTCGGTTTGGGTCTGTTATTGGCAGAAGGCATCGGTGATACCATACGTATTTCGTTAGCGGCCGATCCCGTTGAAGAAATTAAAGTGGGCTTTGATATTTTAAAGTCTTTACGCATTCGTAGCCGTGGGATTAACTTTATTGCTTGTCCTTCTTGTTCGCGCCAAGAATTTGATGTGATTAGTACCGTCAATGAACTTGAGCGTCGTCTTGAAGACATTACCACTGCAATGGACGTGTCCATTATTGGTTGCGTGGTTAATGGTCCAGGTGAAGCACTGGTGTCAGATATTGGCTTAACTGGCGGCCATGCAAAGAGCGGTTATTATGATGGCGGAGTGCGTCAAAAAGAGCGCTTTGACAATAAAAATATTATCGATGGCTTAGAAGCCAAAATCCGTGCTAAAGCAAGCATGATGGCAAATCGCATCGCGATCACCGACAAAACTGAATAATCATTAATCCTGTGCATGACAACCTAAGTGTTGTCTATGTTGAGGGTATATTTACATTTTATTAGTGCAAGCTAATTCAAGAATTGGGCAAGTTAACAGTGGCAAAGCAAATCCAAGCTATTCGCGGTATGAATGATATTCTGCCAACGCAAAGTCCTTTATGGCAAAAAGTCGAAGCCGTATTGCGCTCATCAGTTAGTGCATTTGGTTATAGCGAAATTCGCACTCCTATTGTTGAAAGTACTGATCTTTTTAAACGCTCTATTGGTGAAGTGACCGATATTGTTGAAAAAGAAATGTACACTTTTGGCGATCGTAACAATGACAGCTTAACCTTACGCCCTGAAGGCACCGCCTCAACCGTTCGCGCGGGTAATGAGCACGGCCTTCTGTATAACCAAGAACAACGTTTATGGTATATGGGACCCATGTTTCGTCATGAGCGTCCACAAAAAGGTCGTTATCGTCAATTTCATCAGTTTGGTGTTGAAGTTTTCGGGATCGGCAGCGCCGATGTTGATGCTGAAGTATTAATGTTATCTGCCCGTTTATGGGACCAGTTAGGCATTAAAGAACATGTTGCGCTGGAGCTTAATACCCTAGGCGATCCCGCTGAGCGTGCTGCTTACCGCGATGCGTTAATTGCTTTTTTAGAGCAACACAAAGACAAATTAGATGAAGATAGCCAACGTCGGATGTATTCAAATCCATTACGTGTGCTAGACAGTAAATCGCAACAAGTGCAGGCTATTTTAAGCGATGCACCAGTATTGATGGAATACCTTGGTGAAGAATCAAAGACACATTTTTCAACTTTGTGTGAACTCTTAGACGCTGTTGGCATCCAATACACCATCAATCCGCGTTTAGTCCGTGGTTTAGATTACTATAACCGTACTGTATTTGAATGGGTTACCACTAGTTTGGGCTCGCAAGGTACGGTATTGGCAGGTGGACGTTACGACGGTTTAGTCGGTCAACTTGGTGGTAAAGATACCCCCGCTGTTGGTTTTGCTATGGGTCTTGAGCGGATTGTACTATTGCTTGAAACGCTCGAGTTAACCAGTGACATTGCCGCTGAAGTGGATGTTTATGTCACAGCAATGGGCGATAACTGCGTAGTAGAAGCCATTAAAGTGGCTCAAGAGTTGCGTCAACATTTACCAAGGCTTAAAGTCATGAGTCATTGCGGTGGCGGTAACGTTAAAAAGCAAATGAAGCGTGCCGATAAAAGCGGTGCTCAGTTTGCGTTAATTATTGGTGAAAATGAATTGGCCAGTAATCAAGTCGCTATTAAGCCATTACGAACTAACAACGAACAACAATTGGTTACGCGTAGTGAACTCGTAACTAAAATTGCAGAACTGATTTAAAAGGGGAAGTGCCAGTGGAAATTTATAGCACAGAAGAACAACAAGTAGATGCTATCAAGCAGTTCTGGAAAGATTATGGTACCTCGATTGTCGTGGGTGCCGTGGTAGGCCTTGGTGGCTTATATGGATGGAATACTTATTCAGACATGCAAGTGACGGCGGCTGAAGAAGCTTCAGAGTCATTTCAGTCTATCGTGACACAGGTGAATAATCCTGCTGCATTATTGGTTCAGGCAGAAAGCTTTGCATCAGAACATGATCAGCAAGGTTATCAAGCGCTACTCGAATTGATAATAGCAAAATCGGCAGTTGAAGCGGGTGATTTGGCTAAAGCAGAAGTTTCATTTACCAAAGTGATTGCGGCGCAACCTGGTGCTGGTTTGGGCATGGTCGCGATGATCCGTTTAGCGCGTATTCAAGCTGAGCAAAATAATGTAGGCATGGCGTTAGCCACGTTAGATCAAGTGACTGATAAAGCATTTGCTTCTCAACGTGAAGAATTAAAAGGTGACTTTTTAGTGCGTCAAGGTGACTTGGATAAAGCCAAATTAGCTTATCAAGCAGCAGTGGATAATGGTGGTGCGTTAACCAGTCCAGCGCTGACCATGAAGTTAGATAATCTAAATAAGGCATAAGGAACTTAGCCGATGAAGTCGTGGTGCAAAAATTTACTTGCCGTTGGGTTAAGTGTTGCTCTTATGTCTGCTTGTTCTTCAAGTGATGTTGAAGAAGAGCCTGTTAGTGAATTAGTTGATATACAAGCAACGGTGTTTCCTGAAATTATTTGGGATACCAGTGTTGGTGATGGCGTCGGCGATTATTATTCGCAACTTCGTCCCAGCGTCCGTTATGGCAAAGTGTTTGTTGCTGATCGCAACGGTATAGTTGTCGCTTTTGACGAAACAAGTGGTGATGAGCTTTGGAAGCAAGACTTTAATGATGTCTTCGAACAGCAGCTTGGAACCAAAACTAAAGGCATTCGTTTAGCTGCGGGTGTTACTGCGGCACGCAGTAAAGTGTTTATTGGTGGCGAAACGGGCTTATTAGTCGCGCTTGATGAGGCAACGGGTGACGTTGTGTGGTCTACGCAAGCTAATGGCGAATTATTATCGGCACCCACAGTGGCAGAAGATGTTGTCGCAGTGAATACCAGTAAAGGCACATTTGAAGCATTTAATGTCGATAACGGCGAAAAGTTATGGAGCTATGAGATGCAACTGCCAAACCTCACTTTACGGGGTACGGGTTCTGCGGTTTATGAAGCGGGCGGTTTCTTTTTAGGTTCTGCAGATGGCAAAATAGCTGTTGTTGTTAAAAGTAATGGTCAAGCAGCGTGGGAACAAACCGTTTTTAGTCCGACCGGTGCCAATGAGTTTACCCGTATGGCCGATATTGATATGACGCCATTAATATTGGGTGAGAATCTGTATGTTGCTAGTTACAATGGTAATTTAGTCTCTATGGAGCTTCGCAATGGTCGCGTAGTTTGGTCGCGTAAATACTCAAGCTTTAATGATTTGGCCGCAGCAGGTATCAGCCTGTTTTTAGTGGACGATCATAGCCGTATTTACTCAGTCGATCGCCGTAATGGTTTAGAGCTATGGAGTAATTCTGAGCTTAAAAATCGTCAGTTAACGGCTCCAGCAGTAATAGATAACTATATTGTTGTCGGTGACTTCGAAGGTTACTTGCATTTTATTGACCGTATTAGCGGTGAGGTTGTTGGCCGCATTGAAGTTGACAGCGATGGCTTATATGGCCAACCTTTAGTGGTGGATGACAAAATTTATGTTCAAGGTCGCAGCGGCAAAGTCGCCATTGTGAGTTTGAACAAACAAGAGCAAAAGAATCTTGAGGAAGATACCGAAACAGATGCGGAATAAGTCCTAGCACTATTGTTGCGTTAATTAAGGTATAATATCCTTACTAGAGCCCCTGGAAGCGTTCCGGGGGCTTTTTATTGAAAAGTTTTTTAGAGGCAAAATCATGATCCCTGTTGTGGCCCTTGTTGGGCGACCGAATGTCGGCAAATCGACATTATTTAACCGTCTTACTCGTACTCGTGATGCGTTAGTCGCTGATTTCCCTGGCTTAACACGTGACCGTAAATACGGCCGTGCATTTTTAGCTGGCTACGAGTTTATCGTTGTTGATACTGGCGGTATTGATGGCACTGAAGAGGGGATCGAAACTAAAATGGCTGAACAGTCATTGGCTGCGATCGAAGAAGCCGATGTTGTATTATTTATGACCGATGCCCGTTCCGGTCTTACCGCTGCTGATTTAGCGATTGCTCAGCATTTACGTAGCCGCGACAAGGTGACCTTTGTTGTTGCCAACAAAGTTGATGGTATTGATGCTGATTCAGCTTGTGGTGAGTTTTGGTCTCTTGGTTTAGGCGAAGTATATCAAATGGCTGCGGCACAAGGCCGTGGTGTCACCAACATGATCGACTATGCGTTAACGCCTTATGCTGAAGCTATGGGTATTGTTCGTGAATTAGACGAAGAAGGCGAACAAGTTGAGCGTGAATATACTGAAGAAGAAGCTGAAGCGGAACAAGAACGCCTACAAAACTTACCGATTAAGCTTGCCATTATTGGTAAGCCTAACGTAGGTAAATCAACGTTGATCAACCGTATTTTAGGTGAAGAGCGTGTCGTAGTTTATGACGAACCCGGAACCACCCGTGACAGTATTTATATTCCAATGTCGCGTGAAGGTAGAGAGTACGTGTTAATTGATACAGCAGGTGTTCGTCGCCGCAGTAAAGTCAATGAAGTTATCGAGAAATTCTCGGTGATTAAAACCTTAAAAGCGGTTGAAGATGCTAACGTAGTATTGTTAGTGATCGATGCGCGTGAAGGGATTGCAGAGCAAGATCTGGGTTTATTAGGCTTTACCTTAAACGCAGGTCGTGCATTGGTTATTGCCATAAACAAGTGGGATGGTATTGATCAAAAAATCAAAGACCGTGTTAAAAGTGAACTTGATCGCCGTTTAGGCTTTATCGATTTTGCGCGTATCCACTTTATTTCGGCGTTACATGGCACCGGTGTTGGCCATTTATATGAGTCAATTGAAGAAGCATACGACAGTGCGACACGTCGTGTGAGTACTTCAATGCTAACTCGCGTTATGCAAATGTCTCAAGATGATCACCAGCCACCATTGGTTAATGGTCGCCGTGTGAAATTGAAATATGCTCACGCTGGCGGTTATAACCCTCCGATTGTTGTTATCCACGGTAACCAAGTTAAGAAGCTACCTGATTCGTATAAGCGTTATATGATGAATTACTTCCGTCGTTCATTAAAAGTTGTCGGTACGCCCATTCAGTTACGTTTCCATGAGGGTGCTAACCCGTTTGAAGGTAAAACGGTGAAATTAACCGTAGGTCAAGAGCGTCGTCGTAAGCGTGCAATGAGCCATATTCGCGATCGTACTAAATAACCCGCGCTAAGGTTAAGTAATCTAGCATGTAGTTAAGTTATTTATTGCTCAAAAAGCCTGACTCGTTCAGGCTTTTTTGTGGGTGTTATCGACATGGTATGGGCTATTTATTGAGCCAGCAGAAATATAATCCATTGTGTCGCAATGTAATACATTAACCATTGGGCTAACCAATATGCAGCAAAAAATTATCGGTTATCATTTGGATAAAGAGCATCATTGGGTGGCAGAATTGGACTGCGGCCATTTTCAACATGTGCGCCATAATCCGCCGTGGACCGTTCGCCTGTGGGTAACAACTGTTGCCGGTCGGCAACAGAAATTGGGTATGGTTCTCAGTTGCAAAAAATGCGATGTCGCGGCACCGCCAGATAGTATCGGCTAAATTAAGTTTGCTTAGCTTAAGACGTTAAATCAGCAGTGGCTCGGCAAAACCATAAATAAGCGGCTATGTAAGCACATATAATACTGTCCATTATCATTGATAACCAAAAGCCATCGACAAAAGATTGATTGGCATTGCTCAATACTAGGCTAATAAAAAACAGCTTTTCAATTAGCGCAATGCAAAACAGTGGTTTTATCCAAGTTGAACGGACCATGGCAATAAAAAAACTGCATCCGAGCATTAATACCATAGCCCTCCAATGCTGAATAAATATCGTATCGTCGACCACATAGATTAGTTGGTTCATATTTTCGACGGCCCATAGGGGGAACACAGTATAAAGTCTACCTAATGAGGTTCCTGTACTTGCAGAAATAGGCCACAAGCAGGAATATGGCCACTTGTCGGCTTTGATTAAAAATGTATGTCGGGTGTGACTCACTTCAAGGTTATTTTAGCGCCATAATGTCATGTTTTAGATTATTGTTCGATTAATGTTCGATTACTGTTCGATTAATGCTATTCATAAGTAATTGTTAAGATTCGGGCGTGATAATGGCGCCATCATCGCAATCCTATCGAGGTTTTTTATGCAAACACAAACAACTTATCCACTGCTACACCGTTTACTCCATTGGGGACTTGCCTTGACCATGATGGTCATGTTGTTAACCATATTATTGAGGCTTGGCTGGATGGAGAAAAACCACATGGCCGCCATTATTCATCAAGGCCTAGCCAAAATAGATCTTATTATTACGGATAGCCAATCGGTGAGCATTGCTAAAAGTATTCGCGGAGTGATGTTCCAATGGCATATTTACTTTGGTTATGCAGTGGGCGTATTTTTGCTGGCTCGTTTTGTTTATATGGCTAAATTTGGTCTGCACTATCCATCACCTTTCTCGCGCCAAGCGACCACAAAACAAAAGTTTCAAGCGTGGGTGTATTGGGGGTTTTATGCGGGTGTTGCGCTATCTGTGATACTCGGTCTGTTGCTCAAGTTTGGCCCTGAAGCGATAGAAGATCAGGTTGAAACAATTCACAAGCTAGCACTTTGGTATTTCGTCCCTTTTATTGGTTTACATTTAGCGGGGATTTTAGTGGCTGAGTCGGGAAACGATAAAGGCCTAGTGTCTAAAATGATTGGTGGCTAGTGTTAGTGCCTGTTGATCGTTAAAGATTAATGTTGCAGTAGTTTGTAGTGATGTTATCAAGGCGGAGTTTATGACGTATGGCTGTTCTCCATCAATAAGCATAACCTAATAGAAAGAAGCCACAAAAGCTGCCCATAAGATATGTTGCCATTGCTTAAGTAAATCTTAAGATTGGTAGCTTATGTTGTGGGCAATCTGTTCATTAGGTGAAAATATGATGTCAATTGGGTTATTTTCTCATTTTCGTAAAATCAAGTTTATAGCGTTAAGTTTAGCTGTAGGGTTAGGTGTTAACACCCAAACTCAAGCGGCTCCCTCATTAGAACACAATGTATTGAATCAACAAGGCGCAAGCGTTAGTTTGCAAGAGTTTGCTGGCAAAGTGGTTTATGTCGATTTTTGGGCATCATGGTGTGGCCCATGCCGTAAATCATTTCCTTGGATGAATGCAATGCAGGCTAAATATCAACAGCAAGGTTTAGAGGTGGTAGCGATTAATCTTGATGTTGATAGCGCATTAGCTCATGAGTTTTTGAGTAAGCTGCCGGCACAATTTAATCTTCGTTTTGATCCAGAGGGTGATGTTGCGCACGCCTTTGAATTACAAGGTATGCCAAGTAGCTTTTTGTTTAATCGCAAAGGTGAATTAGTGCAAAGCCACGTGGGATTTTATCAACAAAATATTCCCGCATATGAACAAGAAATCCAAATGTTGTTACAGGAGTAATCATATGACAAAACCGTGGTGTCAACAATTAGCCAAGACAGTTGCTGTTATCGCTGTCGTGAGTAGCCTGGTAGGGTGTTCGAGCCTAGGTGTACAACCTTGGGAGAAAGATCAATTAGCCCGTGCAGACATGGCCTTAAACAGCGAAAAGCTCGATCTCGCGTTAGATGATCATATTTATTTTAGTAAAGAAGGCACCAGTGGTGGTCGTTCATTAGCGGGCGGAGGTTGTGGATGCAACTAACATCTAAGCAAAGTATTGCCAGTGCATTGGCGTTAGCAAGTTGTAGTTTATTGAGCCAACAGGTCAGCGCTGCAGATTCGGCAGAGTCTGGTGCTGTGAATGATGATTGGAAAGTCGACGCCGCCATTATGTATTATGGTGAGCAAGATAGAGTTCAAGCTGCTGAAGCGATTGGTAATGTGCAAAAAGCGTTTGGTGACAGTTCGCTATTGGACATGAAAATTGTGGTCGACAGTTTGACCGGCGCATCTGCCTCAGGTGCGGTTGCACAAAGCGAAAGCCAAACCTTTACTCGTCCTTCTGGTGACGGCCAATATAACGTTGCCACAGGTGATACACCGCTTGATGATACTTTTCATGATACTCGTGTTCAGCTGAGTGCGAATTGGCAAGAAGTGATTAATCAAGATTGGACCGGTAATATAGGCGTTTATGGCTCCAAAGAGTTCGATTACCTATCGATGGGTATTAACGGTGGCCTTGAGCGTAGCTTTAATAAAAATAACACCACGTTGTCGTTATCGGGTGCATTTACTAATGATGTGGTTGATCCTGTCGGTGGACGCCCTGTGGCAATGTCTGAAATGGTGTTTCGTGGTGATTATGGCAACGATGCCGATTATCAAGCTGCCTTTGATCAAACTCGTTTAGCGGGCGATGATACCAAACAAACTAGCGATATCATGTTTGGCGTGACACAGATTATTAATCGTAATTGGTTGATGCAGGCTAACTACGGTTTATCCAGTGTGTCAGGTTACATGACTGACCCGTATAAAATTCTCAGTGAAGTCGATATCAACGGTAAAACCCAAGCTTACCGCTACGAGAATCGTCCTGACTCACGTCTTAAGCACAGTGTGTTTTTACTCACTAAAGGTGCCTTGGATTCTGGTGTAGTCGATTTTTCATATCGTTATAGTACGGATGATTGGGATATTCAGTCACAGACTTTAGAAACTCATTATCGATACTATTTTAGTCCAAGCATGTACGGGCAATTGCATTTGCGTTATTACCAGCAGCAAGCGGCTGAGTTTTATCAACCCTTTTTGATGAGCGGCGATGCCATACCTGAGTATGCCAGTGCTGATTATCGTATTAGTGATATGACGGCTTATACTATTGGGCTTAAGTTTGGTCAGCGTTTATCGGGTAGCCATGAATTGAGTTATCGTCTTGAGTATTACCAGCAAAATCCTGAAAATAATGGCACAGAGATACCTGGTCAGTTGCAAAATTACGATTTATTCCCTGCGGTAAAAGCAATCATAGCCCAAGTGAGTTATTCGTTTTAAGATGAGAGTATCATCAATAAACAGAGTGATTTAACTTGCTTAAACCACTAACTAAAGTGTCAAAAGCCCCAACAGTGATGAGCTTACAGCCTCGTCCTTGGGGCTTTTTAGGTTCATTTAACGCCATGGCAAGTCCGTGTGAGTTGTTAATGGCGGTTAATGACGAGCACATTGCTAGGCAAATGCTAAATCTTGCTTATGATGAGGCAAAGCGTATCGAACATAAATTTAGTCGTTTTATTGAGGGTAATGTGGTGTGGCAGTTAAACCATGCTCAAGGTGAAACGACACCGATTGATGCCGAAACGCTTCATTTACTAACGTTCGCCCAGCAATGTTTTCAATTAAGTGAGGCGGCGTTTGATATTAGTGCTTGCCCATTAATGGCATTATGGCGCTTTGACGGCAGCCATCGTGTGCCTAGCCAAACTGATATCGATGATGCCTTGCAACATGTCGGTTTTGCTCATATTGAATTGACTGACACGACGGTTTTTATGCCTGCAGGTATGAGTGTCGACTTTGGCGGTATTGGCAAAGAATATGCGGTCGATCGCACCGCGCAATTATTGGCTCTACGTTGGCCAAAAACGTCGGTGCTAGTCAATTTTGGTGGTGATATTGCTTGCCCTATTAGCAAGGATGATGGCTGGCAAGTGGGCATTGAAAATCCGCAGAAGCTTGATAACGCTGCAGCATTATTAACCATTCGCCAAGGTGCATTAGCCACCAGTGGCCATACCCGTCGCTATATTGAGGTTGCTGGTAAGCGTTATGGACATATTATTAATCCTAACAATGGTTACCCGGTTGAACAGGCGCCATTATCTGTCACAGTGCTGGCGCCCAATTGTGTCATGGCGGGAATGTTAGCCACGATGTCGATGTTAAAAGGACCTGATGCTGAGGACTTTTTACAGCAACAAGGTGTCGATTTTAAGGTGTTTCGGTAAATAATAAGGATAATCAATGCGGGTATTGTTAGTTGAGGATAATAAGCTTTTAGCGCAAGGCTTAATGATGGGCCTTGCCAAAGAGGGTATTCAAGTCGATCATTTACCGTCCTATAAGCAGGCGCAGGTAGCGTTAGAGAATGAAGATTTTAGTGCGATTATTTTGGATCTTGGTTTGCCCGATGGCAATGGTGCTGATTTATTAAAACAGTGGCGTAGAAACGGTATCTCATTACCGATTATTGTGTTGACCGCCAACACGGATTTTGACACACGCTTGATGTGTTTAGACATTGGCGCTGATGATTATTTAAGTAAGCCCTTTGATGTAAGGGAATTAATTGCCAGGCTCAAAGCGATCATTCGTCGTCAGCATGGTTTAGATCATAACCAATTCAGTTATGGGGCGTTAGCGATTGATTTTACCCGCTGTGACGTGCATTTTCGTGATCAATTAATTTCATTGTCTCGGCGTGAATATCAACTCTTGTTAGAGTTTGCTCAGTCAGCTGGGAGAGTGTTAACTCGCAGTCAACTCGAACAATTAACGTATGGCTGGGATGAGGTGGGCAGCAACTCGATTGAAGTCCATATTCATCATCTACGTAAAAAAATGGCCACTGAATTGATTAAAACCGTGCGCGGTATTGGTTACATTTTAATGGAAATTGTATAATTTACACGTTAAGCTAAACCATTAAAAATAATAAGATTATGTCAATATCATAAGGATGTTATGTTTTCGCTGCGACTATTATCAAGCTTGCTTATGTTGGTAGGTATTATATTAACCGTCACATTTTCGAGTCTATTAAGCACGCGAGATTCTATCTATGAAGTGGAAGAATTATTTGACGCGCAAATGGTTCAAACAGCCAAAATGCTGGAACAGTTTTATGTGGATCAGCTGACCGAAGAGCAACTGGCACAATTGATCTCAGTGCCAACCTTGTTTCATGTCGATGATTCCAATATCGAAACCTTTGCAGATCAAACTAACCCTGAAACATTATCCTATGAACATAAGCTCTCATTTCAATTACTGTCTGCAACGGGGGCGTTGCTTGCTTATTCTGATAGTTCAGGTAAACAGCTACTGACAGACTTTACCCCAGGTTATGCCATCAAAATTATTCAAGGCGATAAATGGCATGTTTACAGTCTGTTCTCTAAACCTAATCAAGTATGGATAGTTACAGCGCAACGGGATGATGTTCGCCAAGAGTTAGTATCATTAATCATCAGTAACACTTGGCGATCGCCATTAATCATTACCCCCATCATAATGTTTTTTATGTTGCTGCTAACCTATTATTTATTTAAACCGGTTAAGTTATTAGAGCGCCATTTAGATAATCGTGCGGTTCAAGATCTCACCCCCATTGATATCAAATTACCGAAGGAATTAATTTCAACGCAATATGCATTAAACAGCTACTTATTACGCATTGCTGACACCATGATCCGTGAACGCCGTTTTAGCGCAGATGCGGCCCACGAATTAAAAACCCCTTTGGCGATTATTAAATTGCACAGTGATGGATTACGTGATGTGTTAACGGGGGCCGATGATGCAGTGCAACAAGAAGCTTTGCCTTATATTCAGGCCATGAGTGAAGGTATTAATCGTGTAAGCCATACCGTGGAGCAACTGTTGCTGTTGTCGCGTGTTGATGCCATTGAGGCGTTAAATATAACCGATTGTAAGCTGCAAAATATTATGGAGAACGTGATTAATCAGCTATTACACGTGATTGCTGATTACGAATGGCATATCGTTATTCCCCCAGAGATGACCATTAATGCCGATCAATTTTACCTCGAATTGGTACTGAAAAACATTATCGAAAACGCCTGCAAATACAGCCCTCTAGAATCATTAATTACCATTAAGGTTTCTGAAGATGATCAGCAGACGATGATTTGTGTGATGGATCAAGGTTGCGGTATGTCTGATGAAGAAATCAACTTAGCAAAAAACCGATTTTATCGTGTTGATGAAAATGCCTCACAAGGAGCCGGTTTAGGCTTGTCTATTTGCCAGCACATTATCAGCTTGCATCATGGTGAGCTAACCTTTAATCGGGTAGAGCCTCATGGACTAAAGGTGTGCATTGTATTACCTCACGCTCAGGTTTAGCTTGTATCTCCTCTGCCGCACTGATTTTTAATCAAAAAAAACAACATGAGAGGGGGATACTACTCATGCTGTTTTTTCGCGAGTGTGTTATTGAGCTACTGTCTTTCTCTTGAGTGTTTACTGTCCCTTGATTGGCTTGCATGGCGTGATGATGAATTATCTCGTTGCTGACTCTTCGAGCGTGAAGCGTGTTGAGGCGCCGATCTCGTTGTTGAGCGAACTTGCTGGTTTTGCGGTTCGCTTCTGCGTGTTTGTTTAGCTTGCTTTTGCTGATGGCGCATGGCGTTAACTTGTGGCTGACGCGCTTTTTCAACTCGGGTATTACGTTGAGCTTGTTGTAATGCTTGAGTGCGTGGTTTATTTGTCACATTAGCCACGGGTTTCGCATTATATTTACGAGCTGTTTGAGTCACGTCGCGTTGACGGCTGTAGTGGGATTTTGTTGGCTCTCCTTTGCGATCAAACGATTTACCCTGTGCCGTCGAGCGCTGCTGACTTAACTCGCGCTTTAGCTGAGTACTTCTGTGTTCAAGTGGCTCATTACGGTTAACGCCTCTTACCGCTGAGTTATGGCTGCGCTTGTCCTGTTTGCTGTTATGGTTTTCCTGTTTACGCTGATCGTTAACCTTGGTTGAGTAATGACGAGGCTCATTGGCTCGCTGACGTTTAGGCTCATGAGAATAACTTACTTTCTGGTTACGTTTTTCATAATGGCCATTGTAACGTTTGCTGATCACTTGGCTGCGATAGGCGACGCCTTTGCGATGCTTAGGCTTATGTTGCCAATGCTGTGCACCATGGCTGTAGGTTATTTTACGTGGCGTGTAGTAACGATAGTGTGGACGTACTGGCACCGCAATCACGCGGCGGTCATGCCAATGAAAGCCACTAAAAAAGAAGTTAAAACTAATCCGCACTCCGCTGTCCCAAAAAATGGCACTGTGGTTAGGGCGATAATTCACATATGCAGGCGCATGCCAATAAACGGGTGGGTAACGGTTCCAGCGCCAGTTGCCGTAAACAATACGGCTATCGTAATAAGGCACATACACAATTTCTGGGCGAGCCGATTCAATAATGATCCGGCGCTCAACCCGCGAGACTTTCACTTGCTCAAGGTCAGCCAAGTTATTGGCTTCATCAGCTTGCTGTCTTAGGGATTGAATGGTGTCTAACATGCGGCCTTCATCTTGTAAAAAGGCATCGCCAATGTTTTGTGTCCAAGCTAAATCATCATTTAAACGTTGTAATACATTTGGAAATGCCACCAAGGCTTTGACGCTTGGGTCCCAGTCTTGCGACTCTACGTCGGTCATGATTTGGTTAGTGTCGCGATCACCTTGGTTTGATGACCAACGCTTAGCTTGCACTATTTCTAACGGATAGGTTGACGCAATTAAGATGTGGGTTAATAAGCTGTCTGGATATAGCGCAATGGGCGCGAGCATTTGAGCCAACTCTGCATCACTGACCACACCCTCTTCGGCGGGGTAAGTGTATGTATTGGTTGGCTGCGCCGCTTGCACACTCGTTAATGGCATAAAGACCAACACTAAGGCAAGTAGCGCCTGAGCGGGTGCGTGAATGGCTTTTTTCATGTTATCTCCAGTGTCATTAATGACTGTTAACTCGATAATAACGGGTTGAAGATGAACATAAGCTGAAAGCGGATAATTGAAATTCACCGAGTGGGCAGTTAATTTACCGCGCAGCCTAAAGCCGATTTTTACTGTTCAAAGGTAAACTCGAACTTGGCCCCCTGTAATGACGCTGATTGACCGACGGTTAAGTTGCCATGGTAACTGTCGACAAGATCTCTGACGATGGCCAGTCCGATCCCGTGACCTTGGGCATAAGTGTCTGCACGGATCCCACGCTCAAAAATATGTTGCTGTTTTTCTTCAGGAATACCCTCACCATCATCTTCAATGGTCATCCACAGCTGATTGTCTTGCTGTTTAAGGGTGAGTGTTACCCTTGTTTTAGCGGCTTTACAGGCATTGTCGAGCACATTGCCAAGCATTTCGGTTAAGTCTGCTTCATCGCCTTTAAAACGGGCTTGTTTGTTTGGATGATACTCGATGGTAAGATTTCGATGTTGGTAAATCTTACTTAACGTTCTGACTAATCTGACGGCAATGCTGTCAACACTGATCCCTATATGCCAACCGCTACCAGCGGCACTTTGTGCCCGCCTGAGTTGATAGGCAATAATCTGGTTGATGCGATTAATTTGTTCGAGTGATGCTTCGCTTAAATCGGCTTGGGTTTGAATGACCGCTAAAGGTGTTTTTAAACTGTGGGCTAAATCAGCTAAGGCATTACGGTAGCGTTTACGTTGATTTTGTTCGGTTTGTAATAAGGTGTTTAATTGTTTGGCTACTTTTTGCAGTTCCACAGGGTAGTGGGTGCTCAGCTGCATCGACGTGCCTTGTTCTACTGCAGTGAGTTCTTGGCTAAACTGACCTAAAGGCTTTAGAGTCCACAATAACCAACTTAGCTGCACTATGACCAATAAGGCGGTTAAGATCAGTAACCAAGTCCACAAGGTATTGGAGAACTTTTGGATTTGTTGCAGGTATTCTTGTTTGTTTTTTATAATGTGCAGCGTCATGGTAAAGGGCTGTTCGCTAGTGGCAAAACTGACGCTAAAACTATATATCAACAGAGGTTTATCATTAATCATTATCGAGTCGAACGTGCTTCTGCCCGTCGCGGGTTTAGGCAAGTTAATGGGTGTGTTGAGACCGAGAAATGAATTGGAAGTCCACAGTAATTGATTGTCTTTGGTGGTGATCAACGCATAAAGGCCAGAACCAATCACATTGAACTGATTTTCAAGTAAATGTGACGGCATTTGTAACTCATTATCTTCCACTTCTGCCATGGCTAAAACAGAGTAAACATACGCCTTTAACTGGTTTTTGGCGGCAACATTTACCTGTGTCTCAAAGGCATTGTTAAGGGTAATGCCAATAATGGGCAGCAACACCAAAATCAGCAATAAGGCACTGACAACAATGCGAACTTTAAGCGAACTCAGTAGGTTATGCATCTTGGTCTAATTGGCGCAGACGATAGCCTTGACCACGCAAGGTTTCAATCAATTGGTATTGATTATCTGGGTCGAGTTTTTTACGTAACCGACGAATGAAAACTTCAATCACGTTGGAGTCTAAATCAAAATCTTGATCATAAATATGTTCGATTAAACTGCTTTTTGAATGCACAGATCCCGGATGTAACATCAGATATTCAAACAACTTATATTCTGAGCCACTTAAATTAATCACTTGCAAGTGCTTTTTAATTTCAAAACTGCGGGTATTAATACTAAATGGCCCGTTGTGGATTACTGGGCTGGCTTTACCTGCCGAACGTCTAATTAAGGCATTAACACGGGCGACAAGTTCTTCTAGCTGAAAGGGTTTACTTAAGTAATCATCTGCGCCGGCATCTAAACCAACCACTTTATCTTGCCAACTGTCTCGAGCGGTTAAAATGATAATCGGGTAGCTGATGTTTTGCTGACGTAACAGGCTGATTAATGATAAGCCATCGAGCTTGGGTAAGCCTACGTCGATAATCGCCACATCATATTGATATTCTTGAGCCTGAAATAAACCTTCTTCACCATCACTGGCGACATCAACGGTATATTGCGCCTCGATAAGATGGCGTTTGATGTTATCTTGCAAAGCTAAATCGTCTTCGACGAGTAATAATCTCATGGGTTAGTTCCTTGTGACCGCGCCATTAGTAGCATCCACTGACACATAAAAAATCACCCCATCATTGGTGAGTAATTTAATCCGATAACCCGGGTGTCCATTGACGTTAGCTGATTGTACTTTTAACACTTTACCCGAATAGCGACGTTGAGCTATCTGTACGGCTTTTTGGGCGCTAGTGACCACCAGATTATTATTTTGATTATTGTTCTGACGACTATTGTTGAGGCCGGGGGAGAAGTTAACGCCTGTGGAATAAGATAAAACAGAAGCGTAAGACGAAACTGAACACGTCAGTGACAGTATCGCTAACATCAGGCTTAACATGATGGCATTTACGTTGAGCATACGCTGCATATTGTGATCCCTAATAACCTCATTGTTGCCAGTGTAAAAGATCCCTTTCGATATAGAAACATCTACTTAACTCAACCTAATTGAGAAAAGCCTCTACAAGTATAGATAAACGTAAATTTTTGGATAATTTGCCATTGCAGTATACGTTCCAGCAGATGAACATTAACTGAATGGTTTTCAGGTTATGCTGAGCCTCAGCTGTATCGGTTTATGGTAGGGGCGTTAATCGGTCGGTGTTTTCAAGGTAGTCAGCCTCGTTGTTATGATCAGCTTATGTTCAGCTTATGTTCATTTTGAGTAGGTTTTAATGGCCTTAATATCAAGACTGTGAGGAATGAACATGAAACATAATACTGCGAAAACAGCTAACGTATCGACACTGAATACCCAAGTGAAATGGGGGCTAAGTTTGTGTGTTGCCAGTGCGCTTTGGTTAAGTTCGCCAGCAGTACATGGCGCTGAGCGGTTATCTGAACAAGCTTTGGGTACATACAGTCAGGCAAGAGTCATTAATCTCCAAACACCCGAATCTGAAGCCGATAAATTGGCTAGGGTGGATGCGTTGCATAAGCAAGCTAAGTTGCTAAGCAGCGCCGACAATGTGACTAAAAAAGTCACCCGTGAACAGGTGATGGCCAAAAATCAAAAAGTCGCTGCCACTGCAGCAAACCAACAACAGCGGGCATTAGCTCTGCAAAACCAAGTTGTTTACTACGATTTTTCATTCTATGGTGCCGATTCTCGCTTATATGATGACTACGATTACGATGGCTTTTATCAAACATTTAGTGTGACTTTTGATGCAGACATTAATAGCAGCTCGGGTGACATTCAGGCCGATGTATTTGCCGAATTATATTTAAGCCAAGATGGTGGACCGTGGATCCATTATTACTCGACGGATGTATTCACCTTAAATGCAGACGCTAGCAATGATGATTATGAAGTGCTTACGACATTGGCCAATGGTTATCAAACTGATCATTACGATGTATTGATCGATTTATATGAATTAGGTTATGCCGATCCTGTTGCGACAATCAGCAGTGATGAATCCAATGCACTATACGCTCTGCCACTTGAAAGCAGCGATCGTGATCTGGTTTATGTCGAAGAGGTGTATATCGAAACTGAACATTCAGGTGGGGCGTTATCTTGGTTAAGTGTAGGCTTGCTTGCGGGATTTGCGAGGTTGCGTCAACGTTTGATTAATAAAAAATAACGTCATGTTTAGGCTTATGTAAGTTATAATAACTATATTATTACGTCATCTTTTTTTAATTTCATCATTTTTTGATTTTGGCAGTTTTTGCTTATTCATCAGGGATAAGTATTTAGGAGTGTGTATGTTAGTAAAGTTAAATGCATCATTGTTATGCAGTTCATTAATTGGTTCGGTGCTGTTGTTGTCAGGTTGCCAATTACCTAATCCCTATACAGGTGAATCAGAAAATTCTAAAGCCACTAATGGCGCCATGATTGGCGCCCTTTCAGGCGCTGCCATTGGTGTTCTGTCATCAAGCAAAAGCGACCGCGGTAAAGGTGCTTTGATTGGTGCAGCATCTGGTGCTGCCGTTGGTGGCGGTGTTGGATATTACATGGATGTGCAAGAAGCTGAGTTGCGTAAGCAGTTAAAATCCACTGGCGTCAGTGTGACCCGCAACGGTGACACGATTGTACTGAATATGCCTAATGAAGTGACCTTTGCAGTTGATCAAACGGTATTAAGTGGACGGGCTAAATCAGTATTAAACAGTGTGGTATTAGTGGCAAAAGAATACGATGACACCCGCTTAAATGTGATTGGTTATACCGACAGTTCGGGTTCTGATTCTTACAACTTACGTTTATCTCAAGTACGAGCAAGCGAAGTTGCGCAGTATCTTACCAGCCAAAAAGTCAGTGGCTCACGAGTGTCATCTACTGGCATGGGCGAATCAAGCCCGATTGCGAGTAATGCTTCCGAGCAAGGTCGTTCGCAAAATCGTCGCGTTGAAATTGTACTCACGCCAATGGGTAAATAACCATTAGTCAGTAGTCAGTCGATGAATAATAAGTATTCGGTTTATATCACTGAATACAAAAAAAGGCACTAAGTGAGATAATCACTTAGTGCCTTTTTTATGATTATGGCTGACGTTAGGCTGAGCCGTGGTGCTATGTTTTGGCTTGCGATGGCTTGAGTTGCAATTGACGTAGCGTAAGTCATCACCTCACTATTTGATAACCGTCACTTATCCCGAGTTGAGGTTATTTAACTACCGAGGCGATGTGACCTCGGGCAAGTTGGGTCTGAATTTCATCCCCAGATTTTACACTAGCGCCATCAAATAATACTTTGCCATTATTGTCTTTGGTGATCGAATACCCACGACTTAATGTGGCTAACGGGCTCACGGTATCAAGCTGATGTGCGGTGTTAGACAGCTTTTGTTCTGATTGGGTCAATTTGTGCTGTATCGCATCCATTAAGCGTGTATTGAGGTATGACAATCGATTAGTTTCCAGCTTTAGGGTATTAATGGGCGAGCGCTGCTGTAAGCGATTATGTAATTGCTGGTGGCGTAAGGTTAAGCGACTGAGTTTATGCTGTAAGGCGTTTTCTAGGCGCATTTGCATTTCGTCAAAACGTTGTTCAAATTGCTGTAGTTTGCGTTGAGGTTCATGGCGTTGCAGTTGATGTGATAGCTGAGTTAATCGTCCATACTGCTGCAATTGGTAATGTTTCATGCCCTGTTGTAAACGCGATAATAATAGCGCTAACTTTTCTGCCTTATTGCCTTTATCTTTTGATAATAGTTCAGCGCCAGCAGAGGGGGTCGGTGCGCGAACATCGGCAACATAATCGCTGATAGTGGTATCAATTTCGTGTCCTACAGCGCTGATGACCGGCAGTGCACTGTTGTATATTGCATGGGCAAGATCTTGGTGATTAAAACACCATAAATCTTCTAATGACCCTCCTCCACGAGCCAGTAACAACACATCGACTTCCATGCGTTGATTAGCGGTGACAATAGCTTGGCAAATTAATTGATAAGCTGCTGCGCCCTGTACCTGAGTGGGGTAAACAATCACTTCGATAGAGGGATCTCGACGTGCTAATACATGTAAAATATCCCGCAGTGCAGCCCCCGTTGCCGACGTAATAACACCAATACGTTGAATATTGTCTGGGATAGGGCGTTTAGTTTCTAATGCAAATAAGCCTTCAGCGGCTAATTTTAGCTTTAATGCTTCAAATTCTTGTGCCAGTAATCCATCACCTGCTGGCTGCATGGACTCAAGCAGTAATTGATAGTCGCCACGGGGCTCGTAAACACTGATAGCACCTTTAACCAATATTTGCTGGCCATTAATAGGTTTAAAGCGTACCGATTGATTACGGCCTTTAAACATCGCACAGCGAATTTGTGAATGAGCGTCTTTTAAGGTGAGGTACCAATGGCCAGAGCTGGGTGACGAAAAGTTTGATATTTCACCGTTTAACCATATTTTACCGACTTGACCTTCAAGAATATGCTTAACTTCGCTATTCAATTGCGACACGCTGTAAACATTGTTTTTTGTGGCACTCATGAATATTCTCATTCTAACGTTAATAAAAATCTATTTTCCATTTACCAACTGCAATATGCAAGGTATAATCTCGCCGCAATATTTACCTCAAATCCTACTTAACTAGGGGGATGTTGCCATGCTACGTTTACTGAAAGATGCACTCACTTTTGATGATGTTTTGTTAGTGCCTGCCCACTCGACCGTACTCCCAAATACCGCGGTTCTTAAAACTCGTTTAACGACTAAAATCGAATTAAATATTCCACTTGTGTCTGCGGCTATGGACACTGTGACTGAATCTCGCCTTGCTATCGCGATGGCGCAAGAAGGTGGTTTAGGGTTTATTCATAAAAACATGAGTATTGAGCAACAAGCCGAAGAAGTTCGTAAAGTTAAAAGTTATGAAGCCGGTATTGTTCAAGATCCCGTCACCGTCACGCCTACAACAAGCTTAACTAATTTACGTTTATTAACTGAACGTAATGGTTTTGCCGGTTACCCAGTGGTCAATGAAGCGCACGAACTTGTGGGTATTATTACTGGCCGTGATGTACGTTTTGTCACCGATTGGAGCAAAACCGTCGCTGACATGATGACCCCCAAAGATCGTTTGGTTACTGTGACTGAAGGCACTAAGTTAGATGAAGTGCAAAAATTAATGCATTCTCATCGTATTGAAAAAGTCTTAGTGGTAGACAACAACTTTAAACTCAAAGGCTTAGTCACCGTTAAAGATTTTGAAAAAGCTGAGCGCAAGCCAAACGCATGTAAAGACGAATTAGGTCGTTTACGTGTCGGTGCTGCGGTTGGTGCAGGCCCTGGTAATGAAGAGCGTGTCGATGCCCTCGTTAAAGCCGGTGTTGATGTGTTATTGATAGACTCATCACATGGTCACTCAGAAGGCGTATTACAACGTATTCGCGACACTCGAGCCAAATACCCTGATTTACAAATTGTGGGCGGCAACGTAGCAACAGCTTCAGGCGCACTAGCGTTAGTTGAAGCGGGTGTTAACGCGGTTAAAGTGGGTATCGGCCCTGGCTCAATTTGTACTACTCGTATTGTGACGGGTGTCGGCGTACCGCAAATTACCGCCGTATCAGATGCTGCAGAAGCAGTACTGGCATTAGGTATTCCAGTGATCGCAGATGGCGGCATTCGTTTCTCTGGTGACTTAGCTAAAGCATTAGCCGCGGGTGCATCATGCATCATGGCCGGTTCGATGTTTGCCGGTACTGATGAGGCGCCGGGTGAAACTGAACTTTACCAAGGCCGTGCTTACAAGTCTTACCGTGGCATGGGATCACTTGGTGCAATGGGCCAGACTCAAGGTTCATCTGACCGTTACTTCCAAAGCGATAACGCTGCTGACAAATTAGTCCCTGAAGGTATTGAAGGTCGCGTACCGTACAAAGGTAAGTTGAAAGAAATTATCCATCAGCACATGGGCGGCTTACGCTCATGCATGGGCTTAACGGGTTGCGCCACCATTAAAGAGTTAAATGAAAAAGCACAGTTTGTGAAAGTGACGTCTGCAGGAATGGGTGAGTCGCATGTGCATGACGTAACCATTACCAAAGAAGCACCAAACTATCGTTCTGGTTCATAATTTCTGTGAGGGTAACAACTGTCGCCCTCCTGTTATTAACGTTAATTTGCCCACATCGATTTGATGTGGGGTATTACACTTAATCAATATGTAAAGGTTACCCATGAGTAATATTCACGATCATAAGATTCTAATCCTCGATTTTGGTTCTCAGTACACTCAGCTTATTGCGCGTCGTATCCGTGAAATTGGTGTGTATTGTGAGTTATGGGCCTGGGATGTGAGCGAAGCGCAAATTCGTGAGTTTGCCCCAAATGGTATTATTTTAGCGGGTGGTCCTGAAAGCGTCATTGCAGATAATTCACCTCGCGCCCCTGAATATGTATTTACTGCAGGTGTACCGGTATTAGGTATTTGTTACGGCATGCAAACTATGTCAGAACAGCTTGGCGGTAAAGTGATTAAAGGTATTGGTGAAGGCGAGTTTGGCTATGCCCAAATTGAGCTGCAAACCACATCAACTTTATTTAAAAGTATTGAAGATGCCGTCAGTGCTGAAGGCAAGCCATTGCTTGATGTGTGGATGAGTCATGGTGACAAAGTGTCGGTGATCCCAGAAGGGTTTGTGACAGTTGCGACCACGGCAACGTGTCCTTTTGCTGCTATGGCCAATGAAGAGAAAGGTTTTTACGGTGTGCAGTTCCACCCTGAAGTCACTCATACTCGCCAAGGCCAACGCATGCTAGAGCATTTCGCTTTAGACATTTGTGGTTGTAAAGCCAATTGGAAACCCTCATCAATTATTGAAGATGCGATTGAGCGTTTAAAAAAGCAAATTGGTGATGATGAAGTTATTCTTGGTCTGTCTGGCGGCGTTGACTCATCGGTTGTGGCTATGTTGCTTCACCGCGCTATTGGCGACAAGCTAACGTGTGTGTTTGTTGATAACGGCTTATTACGGTTAAATGAAGCTGACCAAGTATTAGACATGTTTGGCGATCACTTTGGACTTAATATTGTTCATATAGATGCTGAAAATCGTTTCTTAGATGCGATGGCCGGCGAAGCAGATCCTGAGGCTAAGCGTAAAATTATTGGTCGGGTGTTTGTTGAAATCTTCGACGAAGAATCAAAGAAATGCGCTAATGCTAAATGGTTAGCTCAAGGCACTATTTACCCAGATGTGATTGAATCAGCGGGCAGTGCAACCGGTAAAGCGCATGTGATTAAGTCGCACCACAATGTGGGCGGATTACCAGATGATATGAAGATGGGCTTAGTTGAACCATTACGTGAATTATTTAAAGATGAAGTGCGTAAAATTGGTTTAGAATTAGGCCTGCCTTATAATATGCTTTATCGCCATCCATTCCCTGGGCCTGGTTTAGGCGTGCGCGTATTGGGTGAAGTGAAAAAAGAGTATTGTGATTTATTGCGCAGTGCAGATGCCATCTTCATTGAAGAATTGCATAAAGCAGATTTATATAACAAAGTCAGCCAAGCTTTTACCGTATTTTTACCGGTTCGTTCTGTTGGCGTAATGGGTGATTGCCGTAAATATGATTGGGTAGTATCGCTTCGCGCCGTGGAAACCATCGACTTTATGACCGCGCATTGGGCGCATTTACCCTATGATTTCTTAGGTCATGTTTCAAACCGAATTATCAATGAAGTCGACGGTATTTCACGCGTTGTTTATGATATTTCAGGTAAGCCACCTGCTACAATTGAATGGGAATAACCCAGTAGGGTTACACTTAGTTTGAAGTAAAAAAAGACGCTGCGGCGTCTTTTTTATTTGCTAGAATACTTAACATGACAATTACCTAGGTTAATAGAGTGACAGATACCCCAGAGGCACACGTTTCAAACGATACTTGCCCACCCCCTGATGTTGATAATGATCCAGTGAATGAGGTTCAGCAAGCCATTGATGAAAAGTGGATGCGTTTAGCGATGCAACTTGCCGAGCAAGCTGAGCGAGAAGGCGAAGTACCTGTTGGTGCCGTGTTGGTTAAAGACGATGTGTTAATTGCCAGTGGCTGTAATTTAAGTATTGTAAATCATGATCCAACGGCTCATGCCGAGATGGAATGTATTCGCCAAGCAGGCAAGGTGTTAGAGAACTATCGTATGCTCGACACCACTTTATATGTCACGTTAGAGCCTTGTACTATGTGCGCCGGTGCGATGATCCACAGTCGAATTGCGCGGATAGTCTATGGTGCAGATGATTTAAAAACGGGTGCAGCAGGCAGCGTGATCGATTTATTTGCACATCCAGCCTTTAATCATCAACTTGACGTTACTTCTGGCGTGCTAGCAGATCAATGTGGGCAGCAATTAAGTGCATTTTTTAAGCGCCGCCGTGCAGAAAAAAAAGCACTCAAACAGTTAGCGAGAAAGTAGACTGATTGAGTGGCATGCTTTTATGGGGCTAATATGGAATTATTCTTCAATTTGTGTCAGTAAAAAATGGGCGCGTATACGATTTCGAATGCGGTTTTTGTGTACTTTAAGCATGACTCGACGACGTGACATGGTATTGCTTATAGCTCTTCTTCTCATAAACCTGATCCCTTAATATTGGCTAACTTCACCGAGGTACTGATAAATAACACATTTAAGCAGTATGCTTTCTAACGATATATTCTGCCTATAATACCCTATATTGGTGACGATTATCCGTCAGGATTATGACGAAAAACGGTTGCGCACATTTATCACTCTGCCGATACATGAACATCGGTTGAGACTTCTTCAGCAATGACGTTAATTTGTTCAGTAACTTCAATAGTCTCTAACTTTTTAGTTTGATTATCGACCCAGACTAAGGTGTCATAGTAGCGACGGATACTGTCGACATAATGAACCGCTTCACTGCCGCGAGCATAGCCATAGCGCGTCTGCTTGTAATATTTAGATTGTTGTAGCAAGGGTAATACTTTTTTAACATCACGCCATGCACTGGGATCCATTCCCATTGACTCTGTTAATCGCCGCGCATCTTCAACATGGCCTAAACCGATATTATAAGAAGCCATTGCGAACCAAATTCGTTGAGCCTCAGGAATCGTGTCTGGCAATCTCTCTATCATATCTTTTAAATAAAATGCCCCACCACGTATGCTTTGCTCTGCATCTAAGCGATCATCAACACCGACATAAGCGGCTGTAGGTTGGGTCAGCATCATCATACCTCTAACCCCAGTAGGGGAACGCGCTCTAGGGTTCCAGTGTGATTCTTGATAACTGGCAGCCGCTAATTTACGCCAATCTAACTCGCCGGAATACTGTTCGAAAAAACTGCGGTATTCGGGGAGAATATTGTCAATTGCGCGGATAAAAGCACGCGTATCGACATAGTCAAAACGTTTTACATGGCCAAAATATTTTTCGTTTAAATGCTCAAGCGTACCCGCACGTCTTTCTTTATGCCAAAAAGCCAGTAATTGACTCATTAAACGATCGCTGTTTTTAGGCGGCAATAGCCACACCACTTCGACTTTTTCTTCTAAAATCATTCCTGCGCGTAATTCGGGTAAAAACCGCTGGTTGATCAATAAGCTATTTGAATCTGAAATGGTGTAGATCAGTTCACCGTTGGCAATTAATGCAAACAGCTCTTCATTATCTTTGTTGTTGACTTGGTTCCACATCAACTCCGGATAGTCTTTCTGTAGTTTGGTTAAGGTATTGACTGAAGATGAGTTAGCCATGACGGTAATTTCACCCGACAGAGTGCTAATGTCCTTAGGCTCCGGGGTGCCTTCCTTATAAACCAACACTTGATTGACTTTATATAAGCTAGGTCCGAGTTTAAATTGTTGACCGCGGTTTGGCGTTTTAGCAATACCAGCAGCGATAATATCAATTTTATTTTCTTTTAATGCGGCAAATAATTGTTTGCGATTGGTGTACGGGATCATCTCTAGGGGGAGGGCTAAATAATCAGCAAAACGCTGCGCCATTTCAAAATCGAATCCGCTTTCACCCAATTCTGAATTAAGATAAATCTGTGGGCCATAGAGTGTCCCTACCTTTAATACGGTACGCTTAGGTGCAGGTGCTGCAATATCAACTTTATGAATATCAACAGGTTGACAGGCAGATAGTATCCCGCAAAGTAAAATGATGAGTAAGGTTTTGATCATATTTATTAATTGGTTATCTTAAGTTGTTTCGTTAATGTCACGAGAGTAATACGTAAGAAACAAATGTAATACCGATTGAATAGCCTTTAAATATGTAGGGGAGATAGCGTCTTTTTTGCTTACTTTATCAGGTGTTTTCCTAAACGCCTATAGTTGAGCAAATAAGCAGCATTTGGTGGTCGTTTTTTGTTAAAAGGTAAAGTGTTTATGTTATTCATTTTAGCATTACTTGAATGGGATATTTTCCCTATCAGGAAACACTGTTTTCACCGGTGCTTAAAGGTGATTTGTAGTGTGCAATTCCCTATAATAGCGCCAATTCTGACCCTGCTATTATATTATAAGGTGAATAGACGTGATTGAGATCATTCGCGGAGCCCCAGCACTATCTGCATTTAGAGTTCAAAAACTCATGGAGGCGTGCCAAACTGCAGCGCTTCCAGTATCTCAAATTTATGCTGAATATGTTCATTTAGCCAATTTGAGTGAACCACTAGATGAAAATGAGCGTCTACAGTTAGAAACCATTCTTACCTACGGGCCGGCAATTGAGTCCCATGCTCCACAAGGTACCCTGTTATTTGTTACTCCCCGTCCTGGTACTATTTCTCCTTGGTCATCTAAAGCAACCGATATTGCCCATAATTGTGGTTTAGGCAAAGTTAACCGTCTTGAGCGTGGTATTGCTTATTATGTTGAATCACCAACGTTAACCCTAGAGCAACAAAAACAGCTGCAAGGCTTATTGCATGACCGCATGGTTGAAGTCATGCTGCCTGCGTTTGAAGCCGCAGAAGTGTTATTTTCCCATACACAACCGGCAAAATTTAGCAGTGTCAATATTCTTGCTGAAGGGCGCCGCGCACTTGTAGAGGCAAACATTAACTTAGGCCTGGCACTAGCTGATGATGAAATTGACTATTTAATTGAAAATTTTGTTCGGTTAAAGCGTAACCCTAATGACATCGAGTTAATGATGTTTGCTCAAGCAAACTCAGAACATTGTCGTCATAAAATTTTTAATGCTGATTGGACCATCGATGGCGAAGTACAGCCAAAATCCTTGTTCAAAATGATTAAGAACACCTTTGAAGTGACCCCAGATTATGTATTATCAGCCTACAAAGATAATGCCGCGGTGATGACGGGTTCGGTTGCGGGTCGTTTTTTCCCTGATCCCGATGGTGTTTACAACTATCACACAGAACCAATGCATATATTGATGAAAGTTGAAACTCACAATCATCCTACTGCCATTAGTCCATATCCAGGTGCTGCTACCGGTTCAGGTGGTGAAATCCGCGATGAAGGCGCTACCGGCCGAGGCTCTAAACCTAAAGCAGGCTTATCCGGATTTACGGTATCTAACTTAAAAATCCCTGGGTTTGTGCACCCATGGGAAGGGGATTACGGTAAGCCAGATCGTATCGTCACCCCACTTGAAATTATGCTTGAAGGCCCACTAGGTGGCGCGGCATTTAATAATGAATTTGGTCGTCCTGCTATTAACGGTTATTTCCGTACTTACGAGCAATTAGTCTCTAGCCACAATGGGGTTGAAGTGCGCGGTTATCACAAGCCGATTATGATTGCTGGTGGCTTAGGTAATATCCGTGAAGATCATGTTCAAAAGGGCGAAATCACCATTGGCGCTAAGCTAATTGTGCTTGGCGGACCAGCAATGAACATAGGTTTAGGCGGCGGCGCTGCATCTTCAATGGCATCAGGTCAGTCTAACGAAGATTTAGATTTTGCTTCTGTACAACGTGAAAATCCAGAAATGGAGCGTCGTTGTCAGGAAGTGATTGATCGTTGCTGGCAGTTAGGTGACACCAACCCGATTCAATTTATTCACGACGTGGGCGCGGGTGGATTATCAAATGCGTTCCCTGAGTTAGTTAATGACGCCGATCGCGGCGGGGTATTCAATTTACGTAATGTTCCTTCTGACGAGCCAGGCATGAGCCCGCTTGAAATTTGGTGTAATGAATCACAAGAGCGTTATGTATTATCGGTCGCGCCAGAGAACTTACAACAGTTTGCTGATATTTGTGCCCGTGAACGTGCTCCATTTGCGGTAGTTGGTGAAGCGACTGCAGAGATGCATTTAACGCTTGCCGACAGCCACTTTAACAACAAGCCGATTGATTTACCGCTTGAAGTGTTATTAGGTAAAGCGCCTAAAATGAGCCGTGATGTAGTGTCTACAAAAGCAATATCACCTGCGTTAGATCAAACTAAGATTGAGCTAAAAGATGCGGTTAAGCGCATTTTAACCTTGCCAACCGTGGCAGACAAAACCTTCCTTATCACCATTGGTGATCGCTCTGTGACTGGCTTAGTTAACCGCGACCAAATGGTTGGCCCATGGCAAGTGCCCGTTGCCGATTGCGCGGTAACGGCATCAAGTTATGACAGTTACTGCGGCGAAGCGATGTCGATGGGGGAGCGTACGCCACTAGCCTTACTCGACTTTGACGCCTCTGCCCGCATGGCAGTTGCCGAATCGATTATGAACATTGCTGGTACTGATATCGGCTCGTTCAAGCGCATTAAGCTTTCAGCTAATTGGATGTCGCCAGCGGGTCATCCAGGCGAAGATGCAGGTTTATACCAAGCGGTTAAAGCGATTGGTGAAGACCTTTGTCCCGAACTCGGTATTACGATTCCTGTCGGTAAAGACTCTATGTCAATGAAAACCGCATGGGAAGATAATGGTACTCACAAATCCGTTACATCACCTATGTCGTTAGTGATCACCGCTTTTGGTGTGGTGCAAGACATTCGTAAAACGGTAACGCCACAGCTTCGCAGTGATAAAGGTGACAGTGCATTATTAATGCTCGACTTAAGCAATGGCCAAAACCGTCTAGGCGGTTCTTGTTTAGCGCAGGTTTACAGTGAGCTAGGTGATATAGCGCCAACATTAGATAACACCGCCAACTTAGCGGGTTTCTTTGAAGTGATGCAGAAATTAGTAGCTGAGCAAGCTGTGATGGCTTATCACGATCGTAGTGATGGCGGCTTATTTACCACCTTAGTGGAAATGGCATTTGCGGGTAATACCGGCTTAGTGATTGATTTAGCCAGCTTGAATGGTACTGATTTAGAACGTTTATTTAACGAAGAACTTGGTGCGGTTATTCAAGTCAGTGTAACTGATGCCAAAGCCATTGCCGCGCAATTTGAAGCTAAAGGCGTAACGTGTCATCACATTGGTGGCCTACAAGCGGCAGACAAGATTAGCATTCACGATGGTGAGCGAGTGATATTTGCTGATAGCCGTACGGCGCTGCGTACCTTGTGGTCAGAAACCACCTACCGTATGCAAGCACTGCGTGACAACCCAGAATGCGCCCGTGAAGAGTATGAACTTAAACAACAAGCTGATGCACCCGGTTTAACGGTTAAATTAGGCTTTAATCCAAGTGAAGATGTTGCTGCACCTTATATTCTTAAAGGCGCTGCCCCTAAAATGGCTATTTTACGTGAGCAGGGTGTTAACTCTCATGTTGAAATGGCAGCCGCTTTTGACCGTGCCGGTTTTGAGACGCGTGACGTGCATATGTCAGACATCTTATCTGGGCGAATTAGCCTTGAAGAGTTCCAAGGCCTTGTGGCTTGTGGTGGGTTCTCTTATGGTGACGTGTTAGGTGCTGGTGAAGGTTGGGCAAAATCAATTTTGTTCAATGATCGCGCTCGTGATGAGTTTAGTCGTTTCTTCGAGCGTGACTCAAGCATTGCCCTTGGTGTGTGTAATGGCTGTCAGATGTTATCTAACTTGAAAGAAATCATTCCAGGCAGTGAGCATTGGCCGCGTTTTGTGCGTAACCGCTCAGAGCGTTTTGAAGCACGATTCAGTTTAGTTGAAGTGCAACAAAATCCATCGGTATTTTTTGATGGCATGGTAGGTTCTCGTATGCCTATCGCGGTATCCCATGGTGAAGGCTTAGTTGAATTTGCTAATGCCCAAGCGTTAGCCAATGCTGAAGCATCGGGCACTATTGCATTACGTTACGTTGATGGTCATGGTCAAATTGCCACTCAGTACCCAGAAAATCCCAATGGTTCAGCCAATGGCTTAACCGGTATTTGTACTACTGATGGCCGTGTGACGATTATGATGCCGCACCCTGAGCGTGTGTTTAGAACCGTTGCCAACTCATGGCACCCTGATAACTGGGGTGAAGACAGCCCATGGATGCGTATGTTCCGTAATGCTCGAGCGAAAATTGGTTAAGCAGTAGTGATTATTATACTCATCATATTAAGCTCATGAACTCTTTCACTCGAAAGCGCTGATAGGTAAAAGGTGGGGATCAAGGGTCTAGGAATAGAGCGCCTGCGGCTGCTAGGACGACCTGCGGTCTTCAAGGACGCTACGCTTCTAGGTTCTAGGGCGGACTTCGTCCTGCTAGGAAACGATAACAAGCGATAACAAGCGAACGCTGCGCTCACGGATAGAGCGGTCTAGGGTCGCTTCGCTGCTAGGGTCTAGGAATAGAGCGCCTGCGGCTGCTAGGACGACCTGCGGTCTTCGAGGACGCTACGCTTCTAGGTTCTAGGGCGGAAAACGATAACAAGCGATAACAAGCGAACGCTGCGCTCACGGATAGAGCGGTCTTCGAGGACGCTACGCTTCTAGATCCTAGGACCTAAAACCTAGAAGGAGTGAAGCACCGCCCTCTGGCGAGCTTGCTAGTTCCTAGAATCTATCAGTCGCGAAGCGACGCTCTCGGTAAGGCGTCATCATTCTCTTCAATCACTGCCTGGTTCAGTTATCCTACGGGAGCGCTGAAACGAGCATATTGAAGTGGTTTGGGTATACAACGCAGGATCAGTTACCGCAAGTCATGATGTTTTCAAGCAGATTATTTGCCTAGTCAACGCTACTCCCACTGCGATCTTCGACAATGAGCCTCTCTGATTTTAGCCAATAAAAACCCCATCACTAAGGATGGGGTTAATAAGCTGCTGTTGCCAAGGTGGCTAAAAAAACAACTTCAACGAGCAGATAATATTTTGCGCTAACAAAACATCAAATCAAATAGTTAAGCTTATTTCATTTCATGAGCCGTATACATTTCAACAAAAACACGTTTGTATAACTTGGCAATATGTTGGTAAAACTGAGTCATAGCACATTCTCTTTAGGTTAGGTCACTGGAATTAAGACGACGACTCATCGTACAACCACGTTCGTTTTCTTAACTGTGTCTAAATTATACAGTTGCTTCAATTTGCTCTCAAACTAATAAAAATGATATTTGTCATTAGTTAATCTAATCAGTATATTTTAATATTATGTTTTTACGTTGGCTTCGTTTTTATTAAGATTATGTTAATTATGATTATTTTATTTTTTCTATTATTATTTAATATTAAATTATTTTATTCAATATTAAGCAGTTGTTCATTTTATTACTTTGAATTAACAATGCGCATGAGTGATGCATTTTGTCATTTTATCAATAAGTGTATTTTACCTTCCTAGCAATTAAGCGGTTTTTGTCAATATCTCAAATAGAGGAGAGGAATAGATGCGCTAATACCATCAAATTTAATGCGGCAAGTTTGTTTAAAAGTGGGATCAATCTGACAAAAAATGGATTAAAAATAAGAGTGGTATTTTCGCTAACGAACTGATTTTTTGAGTCAAAAAAATATTCATGCGAAAAATCTTATGCTTGTCACATTATTGAGTAAAAAAGATGATCAATCTAAAGCATTTGCCGTAAGATATACGGCGTTAAAGATTGGGCTTGAAAACATAGGCAAACAGGTTAATTTATCATTTTGAACACTTTGGTGAGTTGTCTACTGCTTCAATAATACCGTTTTCAGGTATACATCATCATTATGGCAGCCGGGTGTTGCTGTGTCGTATTTGGTCGTACTGAAGTAAGGAGTCGCCAATGATTATCGAAGAGGTCGTTGAGCTATCGCGTTATCAATTTGCGTTTACAGCCATGTATCATTTTCTATTTGTTCCACTCACTCTAGGTTTAGCCTTTATCCTTGCCATTATGGAATCACTGTATGTGATGACCAATAAGCAAGTCTATAAAGACATGACTAAATTTTGGGGAAAATTGTTTGGGATTAACTTTGCAATAGGTGTGACGACGGGGCTCGCAATGGAGTTCCAGTTTGGCACAAACTGGTCATATTATTCTCATTATGTCGGGGATATCTTTGGTGCCCCACTTGCCATTGAAGGTTTAATGGCATTCTTCCTTGAGTCGACGTTAGTCGGGATGTTCTTTTTTGGTTGGGATCGTTTCAGCAAGCGCCAACATTTAGCAGTCACTTGGCTCGTTGCCATCGCCTCTAATATGTCAGCCTTATGGATATTGATCGCCAATGGTTGGATGCAAAACCCTGTGGGTTCGGTGTTTAATTATGAAACTATGCGAATGGAAATGACCGATTTTGCCGCTCTGGTGTTTAACCCTGTTGCACAAGTTAAGTTTGTCCACACTGTCGCATCTGGTTATGTTGCCGGTGCCATGTTTGTGTTATCTATTAGCGCATACTACATATTGAAAGGCCGTGATTTACCTTTTGCTCGTCGCTCATTTGCTATTGCAGCAAGCTTTGGTATGGCATCTATTTTATCGGTCATCGTGTTAGGCGATGAGTCAGGCTATGAAGTGGGTGAAGTACAGCGGGTAAAATTGGCAGCGATTGAAGCTGAGTGGGAAACTGAGCCTGCACCAGCAGCCTTTACCTTGGTAGGATTGCCTAATCAAGAGACCATGGAAACCGATTACGCCATTAAAATCCCCTATGCGATGGGTATTATTGCCACTCGCTCTTTAGATACAGAAGTGACGGGTATTAAGGAGCTTGTAAGCGATCACGAAGTGCGTATTCGTAACGGTATGGTGGCGTATGCACTGCTTGAAAAACTACGTGCAGGCGATAAATCGGCAGAGGTTAGAGCGCAATTTGAAGCAACTAAAGTTGATTTAGGTTATGGCTTCTTGCTTAAGCGTTATACCGATAAAGTGGTTGATGCTACCGAAGAGCAAATTATAGCAGCGTCTTATGACTCTATTCCTACTGTGGCGCCGATGTTTTGGACCTTCCGTATCATGGTTGGCGCTGGGGTGATTATGTTATTAGTGTTTGCTGCCGCCTTCTGGCAAAGCACTCGTCACCAAATTGCCGAGAAAAAATGGCTACTGCGTGCTGCGCTTTACAGTTTGCCACTTCCTTGGGTTGCCATTGAATGTGGTTGGTTTGTGTCAGAATTTGGTCGTCAACCTTGGACCATTTCTGAAGTACTACCCACCTTTATGTCGGCGTCAAGTTTAACGACGACGGATCTGTGGTTTAGTATTATTTCGATTACGGTGTTCTATACCATTCTGTTGGTGATAGAAGCTTACTTGATGTTTAAGTTTGCTCGCCTTGGCCCAAGCAGCTTAAAAACTGGTCGTTACCATTTCGAAACCCAAGATGCTTAAGCGGAGGACCTGATTATGTTTGATTATGAAGTATTAAGATTTGTCTGGTGGGCACTAATTGGCGTGCTACTTGTTGGTTTTGCTGTCACCGATGGATTTGACATGGGCGTGGGCATGTTATTACCGATTATTGGTAAAGACGATACCGATCGCCGTCTTATGATTAACACCATCGCGCCACATTGGGACGGTAACCAAGTATGGTTAGTAACCGCGGCTGGTGCCTTGTTTGCTGCTTGGCCTATGGTTTACGCAGTATCGTTTTCGGGCTTTTATGTGGCAATGATGCTAGTGCTTTTTGCATTATTTTTGCGCCCAGTCGGCTTTGATTATCGCTCTAAAATTGAAGACCCAAGATGGCGCAAGTCTTGGGACAGGGCATTATTTGTCGGCAGTTTTGTGCCACCGTTAATCATTGGCGTGGCATTTGGTAACTTGCTTCAAGGTGTGCCATTTAACTTTGATGAATATTTACGTGCCACTTACCATGGCGGACTACTGGGCTTATTAAATCCGTTTGGTTTATTAGCCGGTCTTATCAGTGTATCGATGTTTGTGATGCAAGGGGCTTCATGGTTACAAATGAAGACTGAAGGCGAATTAAGAGTCCGCAGTGTTAAGGTATCGCAAGTTTTTGGTGGTCTATTATTCGTCCTATTTGCTGCCGCAGGCGTTTGGTTAATTAACGGTATTGATGGATATGTGGTTACCTCAACACTTGACCTTGCTGGTCCGTCCAACCCTGCCACCAAAACGGTTGCGATTGAAGCGGGTGCTTGGTTAACTAACTATGATAAATATCCTCTTACGATGTTGTTTCCGGTATTAGGCTTGCTAATGCCAATATTAGTGATTTTAGCCAGTCACTTCAATCGCAGTGGATTTGCGTTCTTGTTTAGTTCGCTTGCTGTGGCTTGTGTGATTTTTACTTGTGGTGCTGCGATGTTCCCATTTGTTATGCCTTCATCATTAGAGCCTAATGTCAGCTTAACCATGTGGGATGCTACCGCCAGTCAAATGTCACTTAAAGTGATGACAGTTGCCGCTATTATCTTCGTACCGACAGTATTAAGTTATACTATTTGGACTTATTACAAGATGTTCGGCCGCTTAAATCGTGAGTTTATTGAAAACAATAAAAACTCACTTTACTAAATTAAGGAGCAACGTCTATGTGGTATTTTGCGTGGATTTTAGGGGTGTTGTTAGCGTGTGCATTCGGTATTATCAATGCGTTATGGCTTGAAAATACTGAAAATATGGATCGTAATAACGAACTCTAAAGTTATATCGTTCGATAAAAAAACCGCTTTAGTTATAAAGCGGTTTTTTATTGGGCGTAAAACTAAAACTAAAACTAAAACTCAACGTAGATAGACTGTTGATGGGCCACTATGGTTAACACATGCCTAGGCTTTACCATGAGATAGCCAGAGTCATTCCTGTTATCAATGACAGTTTGGTCGTCAATAATGTGTCTATAGCAAGTCAGTTAAGCGATGATAGCGGGGGAAAGGGCTGGAGAATAAACGGGATGAGAGACAAATAAACGGCGTTGAATGACTCAGAGTTCAAGTCTGTAATCTCATACTTGAACTCTGAGCATATAACATGACGATTTTATGCGTCAGTAGCGCACCTATAGCAAGTCAATATGTGCAAATGGCGGTATTTTATTAATTTACGATCCCTAACTGAGATTAAATACAGCTATCTGTTGTTTGATACTGACCGCAAGCGCGGTTAATTGCTCTGCATCACTCACCGCTTTTGTGGCTCGTTCATCACTATTTTGTGCCAGCGTAGCGATGGTATGTAAGTTGTGAGACACCTCATCTGCCACTGTGCTTTGCTGTTTGGTGGCACTGGCTATACTGGATGAAAATATCGCCATTTCGCCGATATTCTGATTAATCTGACTGAGTTGGTTATTAACAGTATTAGCTTGTTCAGCTGAAGATGATCCCAATTGCTGGCATTGGTTCATTTGTGTGGCGGTGTATTTTACTTGCTGTTGTAATGTGCTAATAGTCGAGCTTATTTCACTAATTGAACGTTGCGTTCTTTGTGCCAGTGAGCGTACTTCATCAGCAACAACCGCAAAACCACGGCCTTGTTCACCCGCTCTGGCGGCTTCAATCGCGGCATTCAAGGCGAGTAAGTTGGTTTGTTCTGCAATACCATTAATGACCTCTGTCACTTGACTAATGGCTTGGCTCTCATTGCTGACACTTTCAATATTTTTTTGACTTTGAATGAGTTGCTCACTCAAGGATTGAAGCGCGGTAACCTCTTGGGTTAACTGAGCATGTCCTTGAGCGGATGCGCTATCAATTTCTTGCGCTTGTTGGGCTCCTTGACTGGCATTTTGTGCCACATCTTTAATCGAAGAAGACATCTCTTCGATAGCGGTCGCAATTTGCTCTGTTTGGTTTAACAGTGCCTTTGCCTCATTACCATTCAATTTTGACGTTTCTTGACTAAGGTTTGCTTGGGTTTCTAAGCTGATGACAGACTGTTTTAATAACTCAATTAATTCAGCTAAATTAGCCGCCATTTGGGTGACACTTATAGTGATTTGGTCAACTTCATTGCGACTGTCTTCGGGGCATTGGACAAAACTTTGCGAAAGATCGCCTTGGCCTAATTTAGCGATTTGGCCCTGTAGGAGCTTTAATGGCTTCATGGCACGATTAATCACAGTAAACAATAAAATGGAAATAAACACTATCCCAAGTAACGCCAATATTGCGTTGGTTTTTAACATTGCTACGCTTTCATTACTTAATTGTTTTTCGGGAACAAAACCGACCAAAGTCCAATTCCAACCGGGAATATTGACTGAATGAGAATACATCTGTTGATCAGACAATGAGGTGTAAACCCAGCTGCCTCTATCCGTAAGGGCCTTTTCAAGTGATAGACCATCAAACAATGCTTCATCGAAAGGCGCTTGGGTGTTTAATTCACGATGAGAGATCACGTAATTATCGGCATTACGGATAATGGCATAAGAACCTGATTCTTCAAGTGTCAGCTGTTTAAGCGAGCTTTGAATTTGTTCAACCGATTGGGTGATATCAAAACCGATAAAAAGGATAGCGTTGACTTTACCGCTGTCATCTTTTAACGGACGATAAATGGTCATGTAGTCTTTGCCAAAAAGCTTGGCATAACCTTCAAATTCTTCACCGTTAATCAACCCCTGATAACCTGGGTGATTGACACCCAAATAAGTGCCTAATGCACGGTTACCGTCTGTTTTTTTCAGCGATGTTGACACGCGAACAAAATCATCATTATCGCGAGCAAATATCGTGGCAACGCCGCCGGTAAGTTGTGAAAAGCGATCGACGTTATTGTTTGAATTATTAACTTGCTCATTATCATGGACCAGTACAGGAGTCTTAACCCCTAACACTTCAACGCTGCGATCTTCTATTGAGAATGTTCCTGGATATAAGGTGCGAAGAATATCGGCATTTCGTCTGGCTAAGGACTGCATACTGTTGTACTGCAGTTCAATTAAATGAGCATTACTCTGCATTTGCGACTTGATGGCTTGAATCGCTTTGTCATGTAATACAGTGGTTGCCGATAGATAGGAAAACCAAGACATGGCGCTAAAGATAATGATAGATAACAATATGACAAGAGAGGCTATCTGTTTTGATATAGGCCAGTTTTTATAATTCATATACTCTTTCTTATAATTATATTGGTGATTAATCTAGAATAGATATGATCCCTGCAACGTAATTTACATTGAAAGTGTACTGATTATCGAGTATTTAGCATAAAGTGTGACACGGATAGATATTAATATTTTATAAATAAACTTATTCCGTTACACGATTTTGATCTTGAAATTTAAGCTGTTTTTTGGGCTTCATTAATAAGGTATACATTACCGGTACCCAAATTAATGACAGCATGGTGGCCAATAATGTGCCGCCGGCAATCGCAATGGCAAACGGTGGCCAAAATCCACCACCGGCAATGATTAACGGTAAAAAACCGCCTATGGTGGTGATGGTCGTGGAGCCAATATGACGCCCACAAGTGCTCACGGTACTAATGATTAACGGTATGTGTCCATTTCGGGCTTGAGGAACATCTTCCAGTTCAGCCAAAATAACAATCGCCGCATTAATGGCTAAGCCCATTACCCCTAGTAACCCGATTATCACGGTAAAACCAAACGGATAACCAAATACATACACAGACAGTAAACCTAAACCGGCCGATTGAAATGCACTCAGTAGAATGATTGCCGTTAATCTAAACGAGTTAAACGACAACACGACAGTGGTGAGTAACAAGGTCACCACTACCACAATGTTGGATAATAAATTACCCACAGCTTCATTACGTTTGGCGCTTTCACCACCTATTTCAATATGATATCCCGTCGGAATGGTTAACTTATCGATAGCATCTTTGACGTCGGTTAATACCTGAGCTGGCAATACACCACTGGTGATATAAGCCTCGATGGTATTGACTCGTTCGCCGTTTCTGCGCGGTATTGCCCCCCGACTAACATTGATTTCGTTATAAGATAAAGCGGATAACGGTATACCTGAGCCAGAAGGGGAAACCAGATTTATTTCAGCTAAGCGAGTCGCTTGTTCGCGGCTGTTATCACCTAAACGAACGCGAATTGGCAGCGATTCCGTTTGTTCTAAAATACTGCCACCAATAATACCTGTGGTCGCCATTTGAATTTGATTGGCAATATCGGTCAGGCTTAACCCGCTCATTAAGCTGGCGTCTTCATTGACCTGTAACCACACTTTTGGCGCACCTGAACTGAGCGTTGCGCGGGTGTGAATGACATCGGGGGTCGCGGCGAAGATCCCGCGCACTTCTTCACCCAATATTTTTAAGGTATCAAGATTAGGGCCGTAAATACGCAGTTCAACAGGGGCGTTAAAGGGCGGGCCTTGTTCAAGTTTAAGGACTAATATTTGTGCTTGTGGAAATTGCGCATCTAACTCTTTTTGCAATTGTAAAATCAATCGATTTGCCGCGGCAAAATCGGTCACTTTAATCATTGCTTGGGCGTAATTGGTTGCCCCTTGTTGCCGCTGAGTTAAGTTGTAATAAAAAGAGGGTGTATTGCCGCCAACAACCCAAGTGGCCTCTATAATTTCTTCAATTTGTTGCAGTTTATGATCAATCTGTTTGACCTGTTCGAGGGTGTTCTCGATACTGACATGAGGCGCCAAATAGACTTCTATTTGAAACATATCGCGATCAGAGGGTGGGAAGAATTGTTCAGTCATTTTCCCTGCGGCAAAAAAGCCTGCCATAGGCAATATACCAATAACGATGGCGGTCAGTATTGGTCGAGTTAACGCAAACTGTAAACTGGCGATATACGCACGGCTTATCCGCGGAAACGCCATGCCTTGCTGATACCAAGCCGTTGGTTTTTCACTGCGACTGAATCGACCCGCAAGTCCTGCAATAATGGTATGAGAAATAATGTATGAACCCAGCAACGCAAACATCACTGAGATCGCAATACCACCCACAAACTCACCCGCAGCCCCTGGCATTAATACAATAGGTGCAAAGGCTAGCATGGTGGTAATGGTCGAACCCGCCAAGGGTAACCATAAATGGTGTAGCGTTTTAGACACAGCTTCAAGTTTACTCATACCTTGTTGACGACGTTGGGCTATCGCATCAACAATCACAATCGCATTATCGACCATAATGCCCAGCGCAACCACCAAACCGGTCACCGACATTTGGTGAATAGGCAGTCCGGTATATTTCATACAGGTGAGGGTAAAGAGTGCCGTTAGTGGCAGTGATATAGCCACAATCATCGCATTGCGAAGTCCTAATGTGAGCATCAATACTGCTAAAATAATCACAAACCCCTGTAACAGGTTAATCACCAAGCCGCCTAATCGGTCACTGGTATAGCTTTGTTGGTCAAATAACCATTGCACCTTAATATTAGCCGGCAAGTTAGTTGAAAACGCATCTATGGTCTTGCTCACGTGCTGTTGCCACACATCGACTCGATTATTATTCAACATGCGCGCAGACACTAATACGCCTTGTCGGCTGTCGATTAAAGCGATACTCGACGCGGGGGTTTTAGCTTGGCGAGTAATGTTGGCCACATCACCTAAGCGAATAATTTGACCGTAATCGTCTACTTTTAATGGCACTTGGCGGATACGGTTTTGTGAGTCTAATTCGCCAGAAACCTCAACTAAGGCTCTAAATTGACTATTGTTGATTTCACCGGCTGAAATTTTGCTATCGGCATTATTTAAAATTGCCGCAATTGCGGCAGGAGTAAGATGCAATTGACTGATTTTATTGCCATCTAACTCAACTAAAATTTCTTCTTCAGGTGCGCCATAAAGTTTGACAAAGTCAGTGCCGCTGAGCAGCCTTAACCGGCTTTGTAATTCTTTGGCGTAACGATTCAAAATATCGGCTCTTACCGGGCTGTCATCTGCCCAAACAAGCCCTAAAATAGCAGTGTTGGCATAACCGAGTTGATCATCTAACACACTATTTTGTGCCTCTACAGGCAGCAAGGATTTACTGTCGGCGATAAGATCCCGTGCTCGAGACCACACCGGATCGGTCTCGGTGACAGTGTCTTTTAATTCTAATTGAATCACCGAAATCCCAGGGCGAGAAGTCGACTGGACGAGCTTTAAATCTTCTAAACGGCGTAATTGATTTTCGATGACTTCGGTGACTAATGCTTCTACTCGTTCAGCGGACGCCCCTGGGTACTGAGTGATAACCGATGAAAAGCGATTGGTTATATGCGGATCTTCGGTGCGTGGCAAGCTTGAAATAGCACCTAACCCAGCCACAATTAATAACGCAATAAATAAGCTTGTTAGGCGGCCATTTTCTAAAAATGCTTTAATCATAACGCCCCCTCGTGCTCAGTTTGAGCAAGGGTGACTTTTTGGCTTACCACCAATTTATGCAATCCTTGCGACACAATCATATCTGTTGCTTGAATGGCGCCCTGAATATACGCTTGTTGTTCATTGGTATAGATAATGTCTACATCCCGGCGTTCAATTAGATAGTAATCTTGCTCTGCTTTGGCTAATAAAAATACGTTCCATAAGCCGCGCACGCCATCAGTTAATGCCGACATGGGCACCCAGTAACCGGGTTGTTGCACATCTTGTTGATAAGCGAGATAGGCTATTTCGCCATTGATCACTCTGGCTGAATCAGGCAAAAGGATCCGTAATTGAACCGTGCGGCTAATGGTATTGACTTCGGCACTGATCCCCGCAATTTCAGCGCTAAAGGTTTGTTTGCCTACACGGACATCCACCATTTGTTGGGTGGTTAATTGCTGAGCAATATCAATCGGCACACCAATATAAGCTAACGGCTGACTGTTACCGATTAAGGTAAAAACCGGACTGCCTAATGCAATAACTTCGCCGACATTATGAAAACGTTGACTGATTTTTCCACTGAACGGGGCAAGTAATGTTGATTTTTCAAGTTTCAACGTAGTGGCTCTTAAGCTTGCTTCTATACGTTTCTGGTTGGCTTGTAAGCTAATAACTTGTTGCTGGGTTTCATCGAGTTGCTGCTCAGAAACATAGTTTTGTAGCTTCAACTTTTGAGTGCGTACTAAGGTATTTTTGGCTAAATCTATATCCGCTTGGGTTTGTAATAAACTGGCTTGTAGCTGTTGTTTTTCTGCAATTAATAAATCGGTATCAAGCTGCGCTAATGTTTGGCCTTTTGTCACCGTATCGCCGCTGTCGACCAGGATATTATTGAGCTTACCCGCCAGCTCAAAACCAATCCCGGTGGTATTTGCCGAGCGAATGGTACCAGTATAGGTTTGCATGTGCTGATAATGGTCATTTAGCACTAAGGTCTGTGACAATACCGTTTGATACTCAATTGTTTGCGAATGTTCTTTTACCTCAGAGCCACAACCGCTTAACACTATTAAGCTTAAACCTAGCGCCCAGTATCGAATAAATGGGGTGAATGTCTTTGACGCGTACATAAGTTTATTCCTTGAAAAGCAACAGATTGTGTCAATGTTGATTTGTCTTCTGAGCAGAGGTTAATATCAATAAGTGAATGCATTAACAACAACCGCAAGATGTAATTTAAATGTTAACTAGACTCGGTAGTCTAATTTTATAAAACTAGACTGTCCAGTCTATTTTTGGTTACTATGACACTAAATAGTGAGCAGTACGCAGACACACGATATGGCTTAATGGCTAACTTACGGAAAAATCATGACAAAAGATCTTATATCGCTTAATAACGACGGACAGATTCATTTGAGCTGCAGTGAGCAAAAGCGGGCTCAGATACTCGAGTCTGCCATTACACTTTTTTGTCATCAGGGTTTTCCTCATACCAGCATGGATGAAGTGGCAAAGCATGCCGGAGTGTCAAAGCAAACCGTGTATTCTCACTTTGGTTGCAAAGATGATTTATTCGTTTCCGCGATTGAGTCTAAATGTGTTGTGCATCAACTCACTAACAATGCTTTAATTGATGCAAGCCAACCTCAACGAGTTATTTTGCTGTTTGCTCTGCAATTTGGTGAGATGATTGTCAGCAATGAAGCCATGACCGTATTTAAAACCTGCGTAGCTCAATCCGATACGCATCCTGAAGTGTCTAAACTATTTTATGACGCGGGCCCAAAGCATATATTAGGCTTGATCAGAAACTATTTAATAAAAGTCAATGAGCATGGGGTATATCTGTTTGAAAACCCCCATGAAAGCGCGGTAAGATTGTGTTTGATGTTATTTGGCGAATTAAAATTACGCTTGGAGTTAGGCCTAGAAATAGGCGACCTACTGCTCACCAGACAGCAGTACTTACACGACACAGCCGACATGTTTTTACGGGCTCATAAAGTCGGCTTAAAATAAACTCAACTCAAAATTGAACTTAATTGGCCAGATCACAGTATCAGTACAGCAACTAAGCCAAAGTAATATTGAGTTTATCTTATTATTTGAAGGGAAGCAGATTGATATGACACGTTATAACGCTAAGCTAGATGATGTTAAGGTAATCGGGTCTAAATCACTAAAATTATCATTATTATCAATAATGTGTGCATCTGGCCTGCTGTTAAGCCAGCAAGTGATTGCCGCACCAGATCGTTCACCGTTTTCATTCACCGTGGCTCGTACATCAACCGCCACCGCTAATGTTGGGGCCGATAATACCAACCCAAATGAATTACAACGAGATGCATGGAAAACCAGCTTTTCGGCAAGCATGCCACTCAATCGTCAGTGGTCTATCGGTGCCAACCTTGGCTACGATAACCTCGATTATGATTGGCGCATAAACCAAAATACCCCGCTACGCAGCAGTGCTCAACCTTGGTCGAGCATAAATCAGTACAGTGGCGGTTTATCATTATCTTATCGTCCTGATAATCATTGGATGTTTTTAGTCGCGCCTAAACTGCAATATGCTTATGCCGACACCGCCTCAGCGTCAAATGCGCAAAGTTACGGTGTGGTCGCATCGGGAATGTATCGTTTCGACTCCGGCAATATGCTCGGCCTTGGGGTTGCGTATTTAAATGATATTTCAGAAGTGCGTACCATTCCTTATTTAGCGGTTCGCTGGCAGATAAGCGATAAGTGGGTACTTGCTAACCCGTTCCAAGCCGGTTTTAGTGGCCCAGCAGGTTTGGAGTTAAGTTATCAATACAATCGTGATTTAAGTTTTGGTGTTGGCAGTTCACGTCGCACCGAGCGTTTTTTAATTGCCGATGATGATCAAACTATCGAAGTGACTGAGTGGGTCGGATTTTTGCGCACCGGATGGCAAGCTACCAACAATGTCAGCCTTAATGTTTATGCTGGTTATTATTTTGGTGGTGAAATGGAATTAAGCAATCCTGATCTTACTGACGATATAGAGAATCAAGCGGCATTCGGCTTAGTGTTCGGGGTTAAATTTTAATTCCAACCACACTCGCTAAAAGACAGATTAAATCTTCATTGTGGTGTTAAAAACCTCGCAAAGTCGGCTCAAACATAAAAACATAAAAACAAAAAATGCCGCTGATATTCGATATCAGCGGCATTTTTATTACTATTTCGTAGACGAATTTGGCTTAATGTCTGTCAATCAACAATCACTAGTTACCTATCATAACTAATAACGCTTAACGCTAAAGTCCGAAGTCTAAATCTTGGATCTTAAGCTTGAAGCTGAACCTTAAAAGTAAGTCACATTTTTCAAGCGTGTAGGGCGATTTTGTTGCGCGTACAATTGCCATACTTGTTTAAAATCCAGTTCGAGTTCAGTGACATAAAATTCACCTGCAGGGTAGGTCTTTACCACCTTTGCGCCGCGGATAATGCCGCTAACACTGGACTTAACCTTGTCATCAGTTAATAACCACTCACTAACGTTACTGCTAGCAGATATTTGTTGGCCATAAACTTGTTCCGCTAACTCACGGTAGGCGGCAATTTTTGATGCCTGCATCGCCATTAAAATACGGTGTGATGGCTCCTTGCTGGGCTGCGTTGCCAGTGGTGCATACCCAATAGCGGTTAAGGTTGGAAACGCAGCCGGCGCGGGGTTTTCCAACTGAACATTTTTACCATGGCTCATACAGCCCGTTAGCAGCAATAACATAACTAACATCATAGATTTCATTGCTTATCTCCTAATACGGTGTAACGACTGTCGCCTCGTTTTTGGTGGCGATACAGCAAACCATCGCGCGACTCGATTATTTCAGAAGGCTGCAAATAACCTGACAAGCTCGATGCCGTCACAAATGACTGCACCGCAGAAAGGACCCTATTATTGGTTATATTTACCACTCGGGCGTTAAATACAATCCCTTCAGGTGTTAGGGTCATGGTTGACACTAATACGTGTGACACGGGCAAATCTGTTCGCAATAGCTCCCAATTTCGGCTCAGCATAAACTCGCCTTGTTCGGTTGCGCGTAAATTAGTCGCCACGTTTAAATCGACTACATTAAATTCATGAGCGTGAAACGCTGTGAGTAATCCTTGCTGTAACTGTAATGCTAACTCATTGGTTACATTTAAATCGCTGGTCATTACCGGCGTGGTAATTAACAGTGGTTGATCAGGGCGTAATACGTCATTTTGTAACACTAATTCGTTGACGAGTTTTTCTGCCCATACATTCACCTGGCCTTTAGGTGATAATCCTGCGGCTTGAATATCATAAGTGAGCTTATCCCGATAAACCTCATCTTCATCGGCCACTTTGATATAGCTACCATTGTTACTAAAGGCAAGGTTACTGGCAGCATTAGGCGTTTGGGTGCATGCCGCTAACGACAACGACGCCAGCATGACTGTGGGGATAAAAAGCCTGTTAATCATAATAATTCCTCTAACAAATCATGCTGCAAGTCTTAATATAAATGAGTCATTTAATCGCCTTTGTCATCGATAACTAAGGTCAATTGTTTACTCTTTATTATTTGTACCCTTATATCGGCAAATGCGCTAAAAGCTTTACTGTAATTGAACAACATAGATAATACCCACCAAGATAGGTAGTCGGCATAATTCTTGCTTTAAATAAACATAGAGTAAGCTTAATTTACACAATTGTGCAAAATTGACGATTTTTTGACATTAGGACATTGTATGTTGATCCGACACCGCCCTGTTAACCGAACTAAAAGCTTCAGCCATCTTGCTGCAATAGCCATGCTATGGGTGAGTGCCTTGTGTGTTTCTCCGTCGGTATTGGCAGAGCAAATGGAAGTTACCGGCAAGGCTAAAATCGTTAATGGCGATATTGATAAAGCTCGCGAAGAGGCCATCAGTCAGGCATTAAACTATGCCAGTTTAAAAGCCGGGGTTAACTTTTCCAGCGAACAACAAATCAATCAAGGGCGACTCACTCAAGATAGCTTTCAAATTCAGCGTATGGGATCGGCTAATAACGTTGAATTAATGAGTGAAATGATCAGTGAACACATGATTACAGTGGTTTTACAGCTTGATCTCAGTGAACAAGCATTCGATGGGCAATGTAAAAGCCAATCCCTCAAAGCCGCCATTATGTTGCCGCAATCCTATTTACAAGAGCGTGAACAGCTACGTTATGGGCAATTAGCACACTTTGAACAACGGATCACCGAACAATTAGGCAAGGTTATCAACGCGCAATCGCGATACAGTTTTGTACGATTACATGCCGATGAAAAAATTGATAACACCAATCAGTTGGTTAACTTTAAAGGTTATCGCATACCCAGTTGGTTAGGCGAAATCACCGACAGCCAATATGTGCTGCAACCCGAAATTATTGATATCTCCACCGAGCCTGTGCAAAGCAGTTATATGGGGTTGATCGATGATGATCCGCAAAGGCAATTTATTTTTAAATTAACCCTTTACCATGGCATCAGTGGTGAAAAGGTATGGACAGAATCTTTCGCAACATCAGCACCTTGGGAATTTGAAAGACAAGAAACGGTATCACCTGCTAACCAACGTTTTTGGCGTTCATCTTATGGTCAGGCTATCAGTGATATTTTTCAACAAAGCGTGATATCACTGGATAAACAACTAAACTGTCGGCCATTATTAGGCCAAATTGTCGCCAGGCAAGGGGACCGCATTATCATTAATTTAGGTCGAAAAAACGGCGTTAAAATGGGTGATAAATTCCAAATCGTACTGCAAAAAAATATCCCAGATAGATTTAATTCCATGCGCGCCATCGCCACTAAAAGTCGTGCCAATGTCGTCATCGAGCAAGTCACCGAAGACAGTGCAACGGCAATGCTTGAGGGCATAGACAGTGCAGATAACATTCAACTGAATGACATTGCGATTAAGAATTAGGCCATTAAGCATTAAAGTCTAAGAGAAGTGACTTTTAATAAAGAGACTTTTAATAAATCGATAGTTAAGACATAGCTTGTTAATAAATAGCTCGTTAATAAATAGATGTTTGATAAATAGATGCTGAATAAATAGACCAGAACAAAAGGGATGGTTAAGAATTAGTTGGTTATTAATCAAGCAATTAAATTTAAAAGGTTTAATTCGACTCTAAACTCAGTATAATCACTGAGTCTCTCTATAGCTCAACAGGATAGAGCAGCCGCCTCCTAAGCGGCCGATCGGGGTTCGAGTCCCTGTGGGGAGACCATATAAGGCTTTCCACTCTTGTTTATCAGTAGTTTACTGAATATGAAAATACTATACCGCCATAGGAACACCCTTTTTTAGAATTTTATTTTTAGCTTTTTATAAAAACTCCTTTTCAACTGTTTGATTCAAATCATAGATATTAACGTCCATTCTTCATAGTTTATGAGTATGTATATTAAGAAATGATATATATGAGTGATATCTTCGAATCTTTTGTAAATACCGATGATGTTGTATTGCTTCTTTCTTATACTTCACAGCAACGGCCTATTGATTAAAACAATTCAAGATTATTGACTCTGTAGATTGAACAGTGTAGGTACCGTTTTAGGCGATAGATGATAGTTATCGATATGGTGCTGTAGGTTACTTTGTCCATCCTTGTTCGTTAGCGCATATACGTCGAGTAGCTTGATGTTTAAAGACTGACATGCATTTGCAAGCGCAAGGTTATAGTAAGCAACGATATCTTTGAACCGTTGTTGCTCAGACGGCGGTAATATCTCAATGCTTTGAGGGTGTGGAGCTGGTACGCCGTAGAGAATAATTTCAATGTCAAAAGAGTCTGCAAGATTTTTTAGTGCATTCACATATTTTGACAGCATATCATCAATCACGTCCTTGTAATCTCGTTTTGATTTCAAACTATAGCTGTAAATTCCTTCGTCCGGTCGGCAATCAATTTCCCCAAATGCAACCACCACTTTGGAACCTGGAGCAAGGTCTTGTAGTAATGATACAAGACTCACTTGGTATTTATTTTCTTCCTCGGTAACAAAGTGAATAACCTTAGCGCCCATTATGAAAAGAGAATTGACTTCATAGTTTTGGTCTTTGTATTGAATTGATGTTCGGTTGGGCGCGAATCCATGACTTTCAGAGATGAAGTACATTTTTGTGGCGTCGTTAACAAGGTTATAACAATCTTTATATTCGCCGCTCTCATACAGTGCTATAAGATTTTTAATGTAATGGTGAAATACACTGAATTTTTTCAAGTATTTTGGCTGTGAGGGAAACTGATGAATGATTTCGCTCAGCTGTAATGTGTGCTTGGCTTCATCTAAACGGTTAAATAGAAAATAGATGATGGCCTTGCCGATGAGCAAAGTGCAGAGTTGTTGCTCTGAAAGTTGCTGGCTTTGTATGCCAAGATCGGCAACTTCAAGTGCATCTTGGTAGCGGTGTTGACTGAGATGTAAGCTGAATAATTGCCAATAGGCGTCGAGGTGTGTTCTTCCTTTCTTGTGCTTATTCTCTACTTCAAGTGCTTTAACTAGCGCCTTAGCGGCATTGTCAAACTGACCTTGATCATAGTAGATGACACCTAAATGAAGGTAGAAGTCAGAATTTGTGGCATCTTGCAGGATGGCTTTCTTGCAAAAGTTTTCTGCTAATGAGTAGTTGCGCTGGTTGTGCAGACAGATAGCAAGATTGTAGTTAGGTTCAGGTAAAAGTGGTTCAAGATTAAGTGCTTTTTCGAAACACCGACTCGCTTCAACAAAACTCTCTTGGTCTAGATAAACATTGCCTAAGTTACTATGGAATGATGAAAGCTGGCTGTTAATCGCAATGGCTTTTTGAAATTCTGCTATCGCAGGTGCAAATTGTCCAAGTGCATAATAATTCAAGGCAGTTAAATGGATGGCATTAGCCAGTTTTGGTTTTTTCTCAATAATTTTTGTACACAAGGAGAGTGACTCAGCATACTCTTTTTGACGAAATAATGCCTCGGCTCTGGCCATATTACTCTTTATACTCATTTTGAGCTTCCCCAAGAAAGTTCTATTTTGTTCAAAATAACATATTAGATTAAGGACCGAAAAAAAATCTATTGAAATTAGCGTAATCCCCCTAATTTCTTAAGTTACATGATATTAAAGGTGCTCTCGTTTCTATTGATGCGATGGGTTGCTAAAAAGAAAGAAATAAAACAATCATTACTCAAAAATGCGCCTATTTTCTTGCTGTGAAAGGTAATCAAAAATCTTTCAATAAAGTGATAACGGAGATGTTTAAATATTTTTGAAGTACTGAGCCATCCAACCTAAAGATAGAGAATAATCGTGGGAGGATCGAAGCCAGAAGTAGTCAGGTTTTATTGGCTAACAACTCAACAAGGATTTTTCTGATTGGGCTAGATTAAAAACGATTGAGATAAGCATGAGTTATCGTCAAGAAAAAGGACAAGAAGCTAGCTTGGAATACCATTATAACATTAGTTCAGCAAAGCTGATTGAAGACAAGTTTCCCGAAGCCGTTCGTCAACATTGGGTTGTATAAAATAGCTTGCATTGGGTGCTAGATCTGACCATGAATGAAGACGCACTCTAAATTTACAAAGGTCATAGTGTAAAAAATATAGGAATACTACGTCAGATAGCACTTAATGTGCTCAGGAAATAACCTCTAAAAGGTCGCGTTGCATCTAAGGGAAGAAAAAGGACATGGATGAAAACATCCTACTTAAGAAAGTGTTAGAAACAGGCCGAACTGAAGTGGCTAAAAGTTAAATACTTATGCTAACACCCTGTTTATTAAAGTATTCTTTAAGGCTTCGCTTTTTCGATAGTTTGTATCCGATCATGGACATTGAGCTGCATTGTTAATCATTTTCTATTAAAACTAAAACATGACAACATTGCTCAATGGGCATGCCAAAAACGACAGCTTACAAGAGACGCTAAGTACACTCTAAGACATTAACATGTGTTAAATCTTATCCTATGACCTCATATAAAAAATTCATTGCCGTTCAATAAACTCATTAAACTTGGAGACGGTGTTAAGCCAGGGCGAGATCGCGAACGTTTTTTGAACAGAATTAGTTTGTTTAATGAATTATTATGGTTCATAAAGTCTTCATAGCTTGGATGATTTTTTGTTTTTTGTTTGCAGGTTAAACGTAGCGTTCAAAAAACAAGCACTCATGCGGTTACCCTGGGTGTTAAGCACGTTATCGTTAGTTCATCCCACACATTACACCAATAACGACTCCCATTACTGATAACAATGGCCCGAATAACAACATGCTGGTTAAAAGTTGTTTATATACTTCCCTGAACAGTAAATTAGCTTAAGGTAATGATAAAAAGTAAAAATATAATTTTGATTTGGGCTTGAATACCAGTGCTAAAATAAAAATACACCGAAATTAATAAAGCTATTATTAAGTGAAGGGCTAAAATCATATTGGTGTTAAAAAGAGTCTAGGTTTGCTCGTTATCATAACTATAAAGGAGTTAATTTATGTCTGGATGGTATGAGTTAAGCAAAAGCAGCAATGATCAATTTAAGTTTGTTCTGAAGGCTGGAAATGTAGAGGTCTTCTTACTAGTGAGCTATACAGTGCAAAAAGTGGTGCAAGCAATGGTATCGGGTCAGTTCAAAATAATTCCCAAGATGAATCAAAATTTTCCAAAGTAACCGCTAAAAATGCTAAGCCCTATTTCCATCTCAAAGCGGCTAATCATCAAATCATTGGCACTAGCAAAATGTATTCGGATATCACTGCTAGTGATAATGGCATAGGTTCTGTAATGGAACATGGTGACACTCCAACAATCAAAGACTTAAGTTAAAACTGCTCGTGCTTTCTACTGGCTCTCGACTCTCATCTGCCGAGCGCTGCTCTATTCTGTCAATCTTAGACACTTGCGCATCAGTCCCTAACAAATGCGCCGTAGTCATCCCCAACGCAGCTCTAACATGTTCAATATCTAAGAGGGCATAGGTGTTTGTTTGCTGTGATACTGACTCTTGCTTAAATCTCTGTCTATCGACAGGTGATTATGACCTCACGATTTGCTGGTGATTGACATCATGAAGTATTGTATTACCGCCATGCATAACACACTAGCTTGCTATGGTGCACCGTAATCATCAATGGTGACTACAATCCTGACACTGGCGGCTTAAAAAGATTTTTCAGTGCCGCGCTGTATAACAACAGCGCGCTGCGCGTTTGGTGATGCAATGCCACCGCGGCCTTTATCCGCGTTATCGATTCCTTTTGCTATTGCTATTAGGTTAGCTGATTGGCTGTGCCGACTGGGAAATACATCGCGTTTACCTTTCGCCACGTGTTGGTTATGGCGGCTATGATCCTTGATTAATTTTTTGATTATCTTTTCGATTGGCATTTTTTTTGATTATCTTTTTTGATAATTTTTTTTGGTAAATTGGCAGATCATTTATCTCTGTTGCTATCGCAGTCTGATCCGCTTTAGCGCTATAATTGCGTTTCATTTTTAGTTGCTAGGAGCAATTGTTTGTCATATTCATATATTCCGTTTGATCTTTATAAGCGTAAGTGGATTTTTAACCATAAAGATTTGCCTGTGTCAGATGATGATAAGGCCTTGATTAAACCACTGACCGATAAAAGTGCCATGGAAGTGTGGGATAAGTGGATAAGCAATAAAAGCAGCCGTGCGGAACTATTCGAGAAAGGTGATTGGCCAGCAAAGCAAGATGCTTGGACTGCAACGGATCATTGGCAATCGGCGTGGGACTCTGATGATATTGCGATGCCTGAAGCGATTACTAAACATATTCAATGGCCTGATGATACGGTTGTATATTTTTGCTATGAAAAGTACCAAATCATTGAAACGCGCTGGTGTGTGTTCGTGCGCAATTGGAAGAGTTTTTTATTTTTTGATGATGGTCCTATTTTAATGGCGCCAAAGCACAAGCAAGCGTTGATGTTTCAACAAAATGGCCAATATAAGTTAGGCGTTCGTGGTTAGTTTATGAGTCGTTAATCTAAGCGTACTTAAGCTAATAATTGAGCTAATAATTGAGCAAATTAATGGGATGAATGGCTGATATTGCAGTCGTTCATGTTGTAATGGTTTATACAGTGGTTATTTATATTGTTTTTTTTTAGAGAGTTTAGATGAAGTTATTAGCTTTAATTGGCTGTTTAGTGTTGACGCTGCCGTTGTTGGTGCAAGCAAGAATGATTGCCGATGTTGATGTTGCTGAGCAAATGAATGTTGCAGAGCAACCATTAATATTAAATGGTGCGGGCGTGCGCAGTAAATTTTTTATGGATATTTATGTAGCCAGTTTGTACTTACCTACCAAAGTTTATACGCTTGAAGATGTGCTCGCTCAGCCTATAGCGGTAATCCAATTAACAATTACTTCTACGATGGCCACCTCAGAGAGAATGCGTGACGGCATTACGAAAGGTTTTGAGACTGCTACCGACAATGACACCCATTTTATTGCCAAAGAGATTGAACATTTCACTCAACAATTTGCTTACGACGTTGTCGACGGGGATCAATTTACTTTTGTGACCCAAAAAGGCAAGGGCGTGAGCAGCATTAAAAATGGTCAAGTTCAAGGTGATATTGCTGGAGAGGCTTTTCGTCAGGTATTACTTAACATTTGGTTAGGTGAAGAGTCTGCGCAACAAAGTTTACGCCAAGCTATGCTAGCTCAGTAAATCATCTGCTCGGTTCTAGGACGGACTGCGTCCTGCTAGGGTCGCTTCGCTGCTAGGGCGGACTACGTCCTGCTAGGGTCGCTTCGCTGCTAGGGCGGACTACGTCCTGCTAGGGACAGCTTCGCTGCTAGGGCGGACTACGTCCTGCTAGGGTCGCTGCGCTGCTAGGGCGGACTACGTCCTGCTAGGTTCTAGGGCGGACTACGTCCTGCTAAGAACAGCTTCGCTGTTAAGACTTTATAGCCTCTATGCCTTCCGCTTTATTTTTTCCGTTTATTCGCTTGTTATCGGATGCGGCTCAGATTTTATAGTCTCTAGCCGCGAAGCGTCCTAGCAGCGCTCTAGGCTGTTGCTCTATAGGCTTTATTAGGCTGTAAAGTCATTACCAAGTGTTGAAATGGTCGACGTTTTGCCTTTGTCATTGTAGGTTAAACTTGATGCATTACGGCTGGCTTGCAATGCTTGGGCAAATCGATTTAGGCTGGCGATATTGTGTTCAATTAAGCTGGCATTCTGGCTATTAATGTCTTTGCATTCTGCGAGAATAGATTTGGCCTGGGCGACTTTTTGTACCAGTTCAGGAGCTGTGGTAAGCAGGGCGTGCTGGGGGTGTTGAGCCAGTTTTTCGTCAGTCGCTTTCATATTGATTAAGCACTGGGTTTTGTCTTTGGAAAGCGTCAGTAGTTTGTCGGCATCTTGGTTTGTTAATGCGGCTTTTTCTTCAACAATAAGCAGTTTCAGCTGTGCTAAGGTCTGATTTTGGGTCTCTAACAGTGCACGTAGCTCATCGTTTGGTTGTTCGCTTGGTTGTTTATTCAACTCTTTATTTAGTACTTCATTTAGCTCTGTCATAAATTACTCATTGGTTTTGTTAACTGACACTTATCTATGATGCAAGTTAGCACCTATTATCTGTGTGTCGTTAAAACAAATTAAAGAGTAACGTTTAACGGCTACTCTTTGTCAAACGATAGACTGCTTAGCTCTGCTTCAAAGCTGGCAATATTCGCAGCAAGCTTTTCTGGGTCGACTTTATAGCGTCCTTCAGAGATAGCGAGCTTAATTTCTGCGACCTTTTTTTGGTCAACTTCAGGTGTCGCTTCCATTTTTGCTTGCGCGCTCTGAAGCTGGTGAGCTTGAGCGGTGATGCTAACGGAATCGGCTTTAACCGGTGCCGCGGATTTTTGAGCCACAGCAGTATTAGATTGCTTAGCAGACTGCGTGTCACGTGCAGTGCGCATTTGGGTATTAGCCGCAGTGTTATGCTTAATGTCAATTGCCATTGGAGGCTCCAGCGTAATGTATTAGGTTCTTCAAACAGATTATCGGCACTGTTGGAAAAAACTTTAGTCCTAGTTTACATTCTTACTTCAACTTCGCCAACCCCAACCACCACCGCATCAAATTGTTTACTCGTGTTACTGTTTTTCACCCTGATGACGTCATCAAGATTGCCGTCACGCAGTGCTTCACCAAGGGTTTTTATTTGAACATTAGCGGTTCTAGCGTAGATGGAAACCGAGTCACCTTTGCACACAAAACACAGGTTATTACTCAATACAGGTGAGTCTTTTGCCACGCGACGTTTCACTCGCGAACCGATTAATGTGTGGGTATCAGAAAAAAAGTGGCCTCTTAAACTATATTGGTCAACATACATGATGTTTAAGTGATGTGGAGCAATAATTTGGTCTGGAGACAGTAGCTGGTTAGCCACCACGACAGGGTATTGTATTTCAACTCGAACAGAGAGATACATTTGCCATGGATAGTCATAGTCTGGGCTGATACAACTTAGTTTTACCATGTTATTTCGACTAATGGCTCTTTCACTGGCGAGTTCGGCATTAATCGGTGGATAGCAGCGCGGTGGACTAAGACGACCTTCAAGATTTTGTGGGGTAATTTGCACCTTAGCGTTGGCGTCGGCATCAATTTTTTTTGCGACCACCTCTTTAGCTAACGTATAAATGGCCGATAGTTTAGGTGTTACTATCTCTTCGCTAGCAAATGCTGGCAAAGAAAGCGTCATTGAGCACAAAAAACATAAAAAAAATACTTTCATAATGAAGATCCTAGCTTGTGTTGCCAGAATGCACCTATACTTTGGAAAACGAAAAATATGCGAGTAATCTCTGCATACGCAATAAGCTAAAAATGAGGTGAGGGCATGATAATAACATTTCCCTTTCGTCAAAAAAGTGTCAGTTCACTGTAAGAGTTAACTTAGTAAAAGTTAAAGCAAGTTGCATGCCCACTTTTAATTCAATAATTTGATAAGTATTTGCTAGGCTGCTGATGGTTTGCCCAGAGTGTGTCATGTTCGTCTGATGAAAACCTCAATTGGGGATAAATTGGGGGATAGTAACGGTTATCAAACGGCTCTTTGTTCGGCTATTCACCTTGTATCGATTCACAATGGGCCCGCTATTGGCGCGGCGACTAAAACTATTGTTAACATGTGAGTGCACCTTTATTAGCAAAACACATGGCATGTTTGATATTGCAGACTTGAAATAAACCCGTTTTCAACGATTTATCCCCTCTCTTATCCAGGTTGAGGTTAAAATAGCTAGCAAGCGTATTATATTAAACCAAGGTTCACTATAATGTTAACCAACAATTTTATCCTTTTGAGTAACAGTTAACTACAAGGCTGTGTTATGTCGAGCATTTTAGAATCAGTAAATAAACGTACCCAGCTTGTCGGACAAAACAGATTAGAGCTGTTGCTGTTTAAGCTTAACGGTCGTCAACGCTTTGGTATTAACGTATTTAAAGTAAAAGAGGTATTACAATGTCCTCCACTGACAAGGCTACCTAAACTAAACCCCTATGTTAAAGGTGTTGCGCATATTCGTGGGGAAACAATTTCTATTATCGATTTAAGTGCTGCAACCGGTGGACGTCCACTGACATCAACTGAAAATTGCTTTGTTATCATTTCCGAATATAACCGCAGTGTTCAAGGCTTTTTGGTCAGTTCTGTTGAGCGTATCATCAATATGAATTGGGAATCTATTTTGCCGCCGCCCCAAGGTTCAGGACGTTCTTCATATTTAACGGCTGTGACTGAGATTGAAGGTGAGCTGGTTGAAATTTTGGATGTTGAAAAAATTCTTGATGAAATTTCACCTGTTAAGACCTCTATCAGTAAAGAAGTCAGTGAGACGTTAACTATCGATAAAGAACAGCATTATCATATTATGGTTATTGATGATTCTACGGTGGCACGCAAACAAATTATTCGTTCGTTAGAGTCGTTAAATCTGCAAATCGATACCGCTAAAGATGGTAAAGAAGCGTTGATCATGCTGAAAAATATTGCCGCTGAAATGGATGATGTCTCAGTTGAGATCCCGCTGATTATTTCAGATATCGAAATGCCAGAAATGGACGGTTATACTTTAACTGCTGAAATTCGTGATGATCCAAAATTAAAGAACATAAAAGTAGTTCTACACACATCATTAAGTGGTGTGTTTAACCAAGCAATGGTAGAAAAAGTAGGTGCTAACGACTTTATTGCTAAGTTTAACCCCGATGAATTAGCCTCAGCGGTTAACAAACATTTGAGTTTATAAGCCTCTAATATTGAACAATATTGGATGCTCAGCTCATCGGCCACATATTAGGAAGTTAATGTGACAGATAAATCACTTGCTGAAGCAGAGTACAATCAATTTAGGCTGTTTTTAGAGCAGCATAGCGGTATTGTGTTAGGTGAGAATAAACAATATTTAGTCCGCAGTCGTTTAGCGCCGTTGATGGGGAAGCATAATTTACCTTCTTTGTCTGAGGTGGTTAAAAAGTCGATGAAACCGATAGAACGTCAACTGCGTGCTGAAGTGATAGATGCAATGACCACCAATGAAACCTTATGGTTTCGAGACCGTTATCCGTTTGAATTACTTAATAATACTCTATTGCCTGAATACAGTAAGCTTGGCAGACCGTTAAAAATATGGTCTGCGGCATGTTCTTCTGGGCAAGAACCTTACTCTTTGTCGATGACAGTGTTGGAATATCAACAGCGTAAACCCGGTGCTTTACCGGGCGGCGCGACGATTCAGGCAACGGACTTGTCACCATCAATGTTAGAGCGCTGTAAGAATGCTGAATATGATGGTTTAGCGCTGGCTCGTGGCTTGTCTGAAGAGCGTAAACGTCAGTTTTTTGATGCTTTACCGTCGGGCAACATGACAGTGAAAGATAATGTTAAGCGTTTAGTTAACTTTAGAGCACATAATTTACTTGAAAGTTATAGCTTATTAGGTAAGTACGATATTATTTTTTGCCGTAATGTATTGATTTATTTTGGGCCAGAGGCAAAGACTAAAATTTTGCGGCAATTTGCTGCCGCACTTAATCCTAAAGGTATTTTATTCTTGGGTGCGTCAGAATCTCTAGCAGGCTTAAGTGATGAGTTTAATATGGTTCGCTGTAATCCTGGTATTTATTACCAAAAGAAAATATAGATAAAATAACAAGTTAAGCTATTTATCATGCCGGCATTCGTCGGCATGTTTGTTTTTGTCTTTTATTCGTTTAAAAATTAAATTGTTGGCATAACCCTTGCTTTATTACTATCAGTTAGCTGATGGAGGCAATTTTATGGCGATTAATTTCGATAATGCATTAGGTGTTCACCAATATTCTTTGGGCATTCGAGCTCAAAGAGCAGAAGTAATTTCAAGTAATATCGCCAATGCCAATACTCCTCATTATAAAGCTCAAGATGTTAATTTTGCTGCTGCCATGAAATCGGCAAGCTCGCATCAACAGGGCTTGAGTATGAGTCAAACCACAGACAAACATTTTGATTTAACGGCGTTAAGTCAACAACATGTTCAATATCGTATACCAAATCAGGCCGATACTGGCGATGGTAATACCGTCGATACCCAGAAAGAACAAGCAGCATTTATGCAAAATTCGCTCGAATATCAAATGTCATTAGGCTTTCTTGAGGGCAAATTTAATGGCATGCGTAAAGCATTGAGAGGTGACTAATCATGAGTTTATTTAATATTTTCAATGTGTCTGGTTCGGGTATGTCAGCGCAGTCAGTGCGTTTGAATACTACCGCCAGTAATATTGCCAATGCTGATTCGGTGTCAAGCAGTGTCGATAAAACCTATCGTGCACGTCATCCTGTTTTTGAGGCCGAAATGCTAAAAGCCAATAGCCAGCAAGACAGTTCGCCTGGCGTCAGCGTTAAAGGCATTGTCGAAAGTAACAAACCATTATTAAAAGAATACTCGCCAGACCATCCAATGGCGGATGGTGATGGTTTTATTTACAAACCTAATGTCAATGTGATGGAAGAAATGGCCGATATGATTTCTGCATCACGCTCTTATCAAATGAACGTTCAGGTGGCTGATGCAACTAAGTCTATGTTGCAACAGACGTTAAGGATGGGTAAATAGTATGATTATTCAAGGAGGTAACAATGAGCCTCGTTAACTCTTACAGTCAGTCTTTACCGCAACAGTCCAGTAGTGCTTCAAACACAAGTGCTACAACCAAAAATTCTGTGCAGGCAAATACGACCACCACGACCACAGGTAATCCTTTTCTTGACGGAATTCGCTTACCTGAAGAAAGTGCGATACCTGAAGCAAAAGATCAGATGTTAAAGCAAGATGATTTCTTTGCTTTACTCAGTCAACAGTTGTCGATGCAAGATCCCTTTAAACCGGTTGATAATGATCAAATGATTGCCCAAATGGCATCATTTTCCACAGTCGATGGTATTTCAAATCTTAATGATGAAATTCTTAACCTCAATACTGTGATGAGTTCTAGCCAAGCATTGCAAGCTTCTGGTTTAGTGGGCCGTAAAGTGCTTATTCCTTCTGATACTGGGGCTATTTCTACTGAAAACTCGGAAATTAAAGGGGTGATCAGTACGCCATCAACCATCGAATCTATTTCGGTCAGAATTGAAGATGAGTCGGGTCAGCTGATTAAGAGCTTTAATATTGATGGCAGTAAAGGCGGCAATGTTGATGTGACGTGGGATGGTTTAGATTCAGATGGCCAACCCGCAGAAGCCGGTAATTACGCCATTAAGGCTAGCGGTAAAGTGGACGGAACGTCGGAAGATTTAGCCGTATCGACTTATGCCCATGTTACCAGTGTGTCATTGGGCACTGTGGCGACAGGCGCTATTTTGAATTTGCGTGGAGTAGGTGGAATTAAGTTATCTGACGTACTCGCAGTATCTGAAACATAATACGGCCATCAACAAACAGTTGGCTGTCATCATAAATGAATTAATTGTGAGAGGTGAAACATGTCATTTAATATCGCACTGAGTGGTATTGCTGCCGCGCAAAAAGACTTAAATACAACAGCGAATAACATCGCGAACGTGAATACTATTGGCTTTAAAGAGTCTCGAGCAGAGTTTGCTGACGTGTATGCTAATTCTATTTTTTCCAACGGTAAAACCGCAGTGGGCGGCGGTGCCACCACCTCACAAGTTGCGCAACAGTTTCATCAAGGTAGCTTGCAATTTACCAGTAACTCGCTAGATATGGCGATAAGTGGTGGGGGTTTCTTTGTTACCTCGTCAGAATTAGAGACTAAAGATCAGTCATTTACCCGTGCCGGTGCATTCAAAGTTGATTCAGGCAATTACATGGTTGACTCAGCAGGTAACTTTTTACAAGGTTTTCCCGTTGATGCAGATGGTAATTCAACGTCGGTGAGCTTAACCACCACCAAACCTATTGAGATCCCAGATACAGCGGGTAGCCCAGTAAAATCGTCAAACGTTGAAATACAGATGAATCTTAATGTGGGAGAGAATGCATTAGATCCAGCTAAGTTTAATCCTAAAGATTCTGACACCTTTAATAATTCCACCTCGGTGACGATTTATGATTCGCTAGGTGAGTCACATATTATGACCAGTTACTTTATTAAGCCTGAGCAGGGTTCATATACTGGCGAAAGTAATTGGGTGGCCTTTTATGCTGTCGATGGAAAGCCTGTTGACACGACTGTTGCTGGCAGTTATGAAACAGATACTGATGATGATGGCACCAAAGATGGTAGTGCATTGGCAGAAGCTGCTGATCCCGATGGACTAGGAGGAACATGGTCGGGTGCAGTGCTTACCTTTAACTCAGTAGGTGCTAATATAGGCAGTAACCCAGATCCGATTACCACGGAGCCATTAGGCACTGCGGGTGCAAATGCTTTAGGCCCTGGGGCCGATGGTACTCAAACTCTTAATATAAAGTTTGATAATCCAACCCAGTATGCTTCTCCGTTTGAAGTGACTAAATTAACCCAAGATGGTATTACCGTTGGCCGATTGACTAACGTAGGTATTGGCGCTGATGGTTTAGTGACCGCAAGCTACAGTAATGGCTCAACGGTGCCGTTATCGCGAGTAGCCTTGGTGCGTTTTGCCAATGAGCAAGGACTCACCCAAGTGGGGAATACGTCTTGGAAAGCCAGTATCGATTCAGGTGCAGCATTAGCGGGAGAGGCCAATAGTGGTACATTTGGTAGTATAAAATCTTCTGCGCTTGAACAGTCAAACGTTGAGTTAACCACCGAGCTGGTGGATTTAATCTCGGCCCAGCGTAACTTCCAAGCTAACTCGCGTACCCTTGAAGTGAACAATACCTTAAACCAAACCATATTACAGATCCGCTAAGTTAACCACGCGTCATGATAGGTGTTGCCGTTTACGGCAACACCTTGCCTTTATCCCTTCATTATTCGCCCTCATTATTAGTCCTCGTTATTATCCCCTGGTGTTTTTTGATGCTTTTTTGACACTCATGAGTTATTCGTTAATGTTAATTCTTAACTGATTCAATCTATTACATCTCCATAATCCGCCTTAAAACTCATTGGCATGATGCTTGCTTATTCTGTGTATATAAATTGTTTTTGCAGAAAGTTTGACGGAGCAACAAATGGACAAATTTCTTTATATTGCCATGAGTGGCGCAAAGCAAGGTATGAATGCCTTAGCAGTAAGTGCTAACAATCTTGCCAACGCCAATACTGATGGATTTAAAGCTGACATGGTCCAAGCCCGTTCAATGCAGGCCTTTGGTGAAGGCTTGCCTACGCGAGTATTTGCGATGATGGAAAGCCCCGGCAGTAACTTTAACGGCGGTCCCATTCAAACCACAGGTCGCGACCTTGATATCGCAGTTAAAGGTGATGGCTGGGTTGCCGTACAAGCGGCTGACGGTTCAGAAGCTTACACCCGTGCAGGCAGTTTGAAATTTGACAGTACCGGTTTGCTGTTAAATAGCAGCAATCGTCCAGTGATGGGCAATTCCGGTCCTATTGTGTTGCCTATCCCAATTGAGAAAGTAGAAATTTCGGCCAACGGTATTATTTCAGTTAGGCCTCAAGGGGCGACGGCCGAAGTGGTCGAAGAAGTGGCGAGGATTAAATTAGTTAATCCTGGTAACGAGAACATGATGCGCGGCGAAGATGGTTTGTTCCGCCTTATTGCCGGTGGCGATGCGCCAAAGGACCCCGGGGTTGAAGTTGTCAGTGGCGCAGTTGAAGGCAGTAATGTCAATTCAGTGCAAGAAATGGTCGCCATGATCGATATTCAACGTCGATATGAAATGCAAGTCAAAATGATGAAGAACGCTGAAGAAATTGATAAGGCGTCAGCTTCTTTGATGAGAATCTAGTTAGGAGTAATTATTATGCATCCAGCGTTATGGATAAGTAAAACAGGTGTAGATGCCCAGCAAACCAACATTGCGGTTATTTCTAATAACGTGGCTAACGCCAGTACTGTCGGATTTAAGAAAAGCCGTGCGGTATTTGAAGACCTACTTTATCAAACCGTTAATCAAGCCGGTGGCATTAGCTCAGACAACAGCAAGTTACCCAATGGCTTAAATATTGGTGCCGGTACTAAGGTGGTTGCTACCCAAAAAATGTTTACCCAAGGCAACATGCTCACCACCGATAACTCATTAGATTTAATGATTGAAGGTTCAGGCTTTTTTGAAGTGCAAATGCCAGATGGTACTGCTGCTTATACCCGTAATGGTCAGTTTAGCTTGGATGATACCGGTCAGATTGTTACCCCAGGTTCAGGCTATGTGGTGCAGCCGCCGATCACTATTCCCGATGATTCCTCCAGTATTACCGTATCCGCATCGGGTGAAGTGTCTGTGCAAACCCCAGGTACTGCTGCTAGTCAGGTGATTGGCCAATTAACCATGACCGATTTTATTAATCCGTCAGGTTTAGATCCCTTAGGACAAAACTTGTATACCGAAACGGGTGCCAGTGGCACGCCAATCCAAGGTACGGCATCCCAAGACGGTTTAGGTTCTATTCGCCAAGGGGCACTGGAAACCTCTAACGTCAATGTGACTGAGGAATTGGTCAACCTTATTCAAGGACAACGTATTTACGAGATGAACTCCAAAGTGATCTCGGCGGTTGATCAAATGCTGTCTTATATTAATCAGAATCTCTAAGGCGTTAAGATGATTAAATACATTGCGTTAGCGTCAGTGGTGTTATTAATTGGCTGTAGTTCTACGCCCAAGAAACCCATTGAAGATGACCCATTTTATGCGCCGGTATACCCAGATACGATACCGACACAAGTGGCGGCAACGGGATCTATTTATCTTGATAGCCAAGCATCAAGCTTGTATTCCGATATTCGTGCTCATCGCGTCGGTGACATTATTACGGTGACCTTAAAAGAATCAACCCAAGCATCGAAAAGCGCCAATAACGAAATCAAAAAAGACACTGATTTAAGCGTTGAACCAATATATGCCGGCGGCAAAAACATTTCCATAAGCGGCGTCCCAATTGATTTGGGTTACGGCGACAGCATGAATACCAAGCGCGAGTCTGATGCTGACCAATCAAACAGTTTAAATGGCAGTATTTCAGCCAATGTCATTCAGGTGCTCAGTAACGGCAACTTAGTGATCCGTGGCGAAAAATGGATTTCGATCAATAACGGTGATGAGTTTATTCGCATCACAGGGATGATCCGCAGCGAAGACATTAACCCAGATAATACTATCGATTCGACACGAGTGGCTAACGCTCGCATTCAGTATAGCGGCACAGGTACGTTTGCTGATGCCCAAAAAGTCGGTTGGCTGAGTTCATTCTTTATGAGTGAGTGGTGGCCTTTTTAAGGAGTAATGGATGAAAACTAAACTGATTGTTGCGACTGTATCGTTAGTAGCGTCGATATTGATGTTAACCGCCTCTGCACATGCAGAGCGGATTAAAGACATCGCCAGTATTCAAGGGGTGCGAAGTAACCAATTAGTCGGTTATGGGCTGGTGGTCGGTTTGCCTGGTACGGGGGAAAGTACCCGTTATACCGAACAAACGTTTAGCACCATGCTGAAAAACTTCGGCATCAATTTACCTGATTCGGTTCGTGCTAGCTCAAAAAACATCGCCGTCGTTGCGGTGCATGCAGAAATGCCAGCCTTTATCAAACCGGGTCAAAAACTTGACATTACCGTGTCCAGTTTAGGCCAAGCAAAAAGTTTACGTGGTGGCACCTTATTACAAACCTTCTTAAAAGGGGTGGATGATAATGTCTACGCCATTGCTCAGGGCAGCTTAATTGTCAGTGGTTTTAGCGCTGAAGGGCTTGATGGCTCATTGGTTATCCAAAATACCCCAACGGTCGGCCGCATTCCCAGTGGCGCCATTGTCGAGCGCAGTGTGGTGAGTCCCTTTGCCAGCGGTGATTACCTTACCTTCAATTTACGTCGTGCTGATTTTTCTACCGCTAAACGCACCGCAGATGCGATTAATAATTTACTCGGCCCCGATATGGCCAAGGCCATTGATGCCACCTCTATTCAAGTGAGTGCGCCACGGGATGCATCACAGCGAGTGTCATTTTTATCGGTATTAGAAAACATCGACGTTATACCGGCAGAAGAATCTGCCAAAGTGATTGTTAACTCACGTACTGGCACCATAGTGGTTGGCCAAAACGTTAAGTTATTACCAGCCGCGGTGACCCACGGCGGATTAACCGTCACCATTGCCGAAGCCACTCAAGTGTCACAACCTAACGCATTAGCGGGCGGCGATACGGTTGTTACCGCTAACAGTACGATTGATGTGTCAGAAAAAGATCGTCGCATGTTTATGTTTAACCCAGGCACCACACTTGATGAACTTGTCAGAGCCGTGAATTTAGTGGGCGCAGCCCCATCTGATGTCCTTGCCATACTCGAAGCGTTAAAAATGGCAGGCGCTTTGCATGGTGAACTCATCATCATCTAATAATTGTCGGAATGACTATGGATAAGTTGTCAGCTTCATCGAACTTTTTGGATCTAGGAGGACTAGATTCACTTCGCGTCCAGGCCCAGAAAGACGAGAAGGGGGCACTTAAAGAAGCGGCTAAGCAATTTGAAGGTATTTTTATTCAAATGCTAATGAAAAGCATGCGAGATGCCAATGCCGCGTTTAAGTCAGACAGTCCAATGAACAGTGAAACCACCGCGTTTTTTGAAAAAATGCGCGATGAGCAAATGTCGGTCGATCTATCAAATAAAGGCATGTTAGGGCTCGCAGAGATGATGATGCAGCAACTAGACCCTGAAGATAGCGCCGTTACGCCAGCATCGGTATTGCGTGGCAATAGCGATTATAAAGTTAATCCGAGTATGTTTGCAGCGCCGCCAACGGTATTAGATAACGACACCCTTGATGCTATTGCGCCAAAAGATCAAATAGCAGCATCGCATTCTATTCTCAGTCATTCTGTTATTGCCCATTCTGTTATAGATAACGCACAATCTATGCAGCCAATGTCGGCCCAGCTTTCTAGTGCGTTAGAGGCTAAACCGTTATCCAGTGTGTTAGGCAGTGAGCAATTAGCGAGTGTGTTACGCGGTGAACAATTAGCCAGTCAAGCAGCGCAAGCAGGCAAAGGTTTGCCGCAGGCAGATGTTACTGTGCCAAAAGATAAAGGCATTATGGTGAGTCAATTTACCAGCCCTGAGCATTTTATCTCAGTGTTATATCCCCACGCTGAAAAAGCGGCTAAATCGTTGGGCACCTCTGCAGAAGTGTTAATTGCTCAATCCGCGTTAGAAACGGGTTGGGGCCAAAAAGTGGTACGTCGTAACGACGGCACCATGAGTCATAACTTATTTAATATCAAAGCAGACAAACGTTGGCAAGGTGAGAAAACCTCAGTCAATACATTGGAATTTGAAAAGGGCATTGCGGTGCAACAAAAAGCGGATTTCAGAATGTATGACAACCTTGAGCAGAGCTTTAATGACTTTGTGTCGTTTATTAGCCAAGGCGATCGTTATCAAGATGCGCGCAAAGTGGCCGCTGAGCCGACTCAATTTATTAAAGCGTTGCAAAAAGCCGGCTACGCCACCGACCCTCAATATGCCGATAAAGTCATCAATGTGATGAAGTCGGTAAAAGAAGGCCTTAAATCTGTATTACCTGTGGAGACTCAATAATGTCGATTGACTTACTCAATATCGCTCGCACAGGTATTCAAGCATCTCAAGCACAATTAGGCGTCACCAGTAATAACATCGCTAATGCTAATACTGAAGGTTATAACAGGCAAGTTGCCACTCAGGCGTCATCACAATCTCAACACTTGGGCAATAATTTTTATGGCACCGGCACGTATGTGTCCGATGTTAAACGTGTTTATAACGAATTTGCTGCACGTGAGTTACGGATTGGCCAAACTAGTATGAGCGCGGCTGAAACCTCTTACAGTAAGTTAAGCGAATTAGACCAAATTTATGCTCAAGTGGGCAAAATGGTGCCCGAAAATTTGAACAACTTTTTTGCCAGCATTAATAGTGTCGCCGATTTACCCAGCGATCTTGGTATTCGCAGTAGCAGCCTTAGTTCGGCGCAGCAGTTGGCCAATGGCCTAAATCAAATGCAATCACAACTTGATGGCCAGGTGAAACAAACCAATAGCCAAATTGAAGCTATTACTACTCGTATTAATGAGATTGGTAAAGAGCTAGGTAGCCTCAATGTAGAGTTGATGAAATCTCAAGATCAAGACAGCCAAGTGCTAGATAAGCAAGGTGCTCTCATTCTAGAACTGAGCGAATATGCTCAGGTCAATGTGATCCCGTTAGACACAGGTGCCAAGTCCATTATGCTTGGCGGCTCAATGATGTTGGTGTCGGGTGAAGTGTCAATGTCGATGGGCGTGAGTGCCGGCGACCCTTATCCTAATGAGCCGCGCATTAATGCCTCCATTGGCGATAAAACCCTTAATGTCGACCCGTCTAAATTGGGCGGCCAATTAGGCGCATTATTTTCTTTTCGGGACGACACCTTAATACCCGCCAGTACTGAACTTGGCCAATTAGCACTTGGGGTGGCAGACACCTTTAATGGCATGCAATCAAAAGGAATTGATTTAAATGGTGAGGTTGGCAGTAACATTTTTGCTGATATTAACGATCCGTTAATGGCATTAGGCCGAGTAGGGGCGTTTTCAACCAATACCGGTGATGCTGCAATGTCAGTCAACATTGATGATGTTGGCGCATTATCGGGTGGCAGTTATGAGTTGAGCTTTACCAACGCAGATGGCTATCAACTAAAAGATAACCAAACCGGTAAGCAAACTGCACTAACGTTAACGTCAGGTCAATTAACGAGCGATGCCGGTTTTAGTATTAATGTTGATATTACCAATGGTCCAATTGCCGATGGCGATAAATTTGACATTCGCCCAACCGCCGGTGCCGCCGCGGGCTTAAAAGTGGTAATGACCGACCCTAAAGGCATTGCCGCTGCTGGGCCAACGCTAACTGCCGATGCTAGCAACTCTGGCAACACGGAGCTTAGCTTAAACAGCATGGACTCGAGCATTGCTGGTTTTCAAGGTACAGCAACCGGTTCATCAATTACGTTTACCATTGATACCGCCGCCAATACTTATCAAGCATTTAATAGTGCAGGTACTTCATTAGGCCCAAGCGCCGGATACACAGGCAACAACATTAATGCCTTTGGTATGGACTTTGACATTACCACTAACGGTACCGCTACCGCAGACAGCTTTACGTTTGATTTGTCTTTCGCCGAAGGCAATAACAGCAATGCTGTCGAAATGGCAAAATTATCAGACGTTAAATTAATGAACAACGGCACTGGCACCTTAACCAGCGTATTTGAAAATACTAAATTGGATATCGGCAGCCAAACTAAATCTGCTGAAGTGCGCGTTAGCTCCGCCACGGCCATATATCAACAAGCTAGCAACCGTGTTCAAAGTGAGTCAGGTGTCAACCTTGATGAAGAAGCAGCCAACTTAATGCGCTTCCAACAATCTTATCAAGCCTCCGCCAGAATTATGACAACAGCCCAAACCATTTTCGATACTTTATTCAGCTCGGTTCGCTAGGAGATAAATCATGAGAATTTCTACCGGACAAATGTTTCAACAAAACACCAATAGCATTTTAGAAAAACAATCTGCCACCAACACCATCATGGCGCAAATTTCCAGCGGCAAAAGGGTTAACACCGCCGGTGATGACCCGGTAGCAGCCATCGGTATTGATAACTTAAAGCAAAAAAATGCTTTGGTAGACCAGTTTGTCAAAAACATAGATTACGCCACTAACCATATTCAACAAGCCGAAAGCCAGTTAGGCCAAGCCGATACCTTGGCTGGCAGCATGAAAGAGTTAGTGCTCCGCGGCGCCAACGGCAGCATGACGACTGCCGAGCGGCAAGTGATTGCCGATGACATGCGTCAAAGTCTTGAGCAATTAATGTCCATTGCCAACACCAAAGACGAATCTGGTAATTATATTTTCGCCGGTAATAAAACCAATAGCGCCCCCTTTGCTTTTGATAATAACGATCAAGTGGTGTACAGCGGTGACTCAGGTATTCGTAAAAGCAATATTGCCGCAGGGGTGCAAGTTAATACCAATGTGGCTGGTGATGCGGCATTTATGAACGCCGCCAATGCCATGGGCGATTACGGCGTCAATTATTCGTCAACCCAGCAAGGTGATTTTGTGGTGTCCAGTGCCAAAATCACTAATAGCACTAGCTATGTTGATAATAATTATACTTATACCTTTGAATTCACCGATGACGGCGCTGGAGGCTTAAACGTTGAGGTGAAAGATAGTGCCTCACCGACGGCAAACATTGTCTCTGCCGCGAGCACTTTTGACGCTTCGGTGCCGGTCAAGTTTAACGGCATGGCGGTCAAAATAGATGGCGAGCCTAAAGCAAACGATAGTTTCAGCATTAAAGAACAGCCACAAGTCAGTATTTTCGACACCTTCAGTAAGGCTATCGCATTATTTGAAAACGGCGATGAGGCACAAACCCCTGCCGGTCAGTCAGAGTTGGCACAACTATTGAATAACATTGATAGTGGCGTCAATCAAATGAGTCAGCAACGCAGCGTTACGGGCAACAGCCTTAAAGCGCTGCAACAGTATAGCGACAATCACACTGATGAAAAATTGATTAACACCTCGGCATTATCAAGACTAGAAGATTTAGATCTTGCCTCGGCCATTACCGAATTTGAAAAGCAACAATTAGCGCTCAATGCAGTATCGAGTGTGTTCAGTAAAATCAGCTCGACCAGTTTATTTGATTATATATAAACATAATCTAGATAGGTTCTTATGCTTGGTCAGTTTTGCTTGGCCTTAAGTCAGTATCTATCGATAAGTTCATACACATTAAACAGTTTGCATGATTAACCGTTTAGCCAAGCTCCGAGTCTTGGCGTTCAACTAAGAAGAGGATTCAATATTATGGCTATTTCAGTTAATACCAACGTTACATCCATGAAAGCCCAGGGCAATTTAAATAAAGCGCAAACTGCGACATCAACCTCCATGGAGCGTTTAGCGTCAGGTCTGCGCATCAACAGCGCTAAAGATGATGCTGCTGGTATGCAAATCGCCAATCGTATGACCAGTCAGATTAACGGTATTGGCGTCGCCATTCGTAATGCCAACGATGGTATTTCGATTGCACAAACTGCTGAAGGCGCCATGAATGAGTCAACCAATATATTGCAACGGATGCGTGACTTATCATTGCAATCTGCCAACGGTTCAAACTCATCTGATGACCGTGCAGCTATGCAAAAAGAAGTGAATTCATTACAAGCTGAGTTAACCCGTATTGCTGAAACTACCTCATTTGGTGGCCAGAATTTACTCGATGGCTCTTATGGTACTCAGTCATTTCAGGTCGGTTCTGATGCCAATCAAACCATTGATGTGTCACTGAAATCGGTATCTGCCACCAGTATTGGGGCGTATCAAAGTAACGCTGCAGGTAGTCTATTTGGTGGAGGGCTTGTTGCCGCCGCGGCTGGCACAAATGGTTCAACGGGTGAAACGTTAACCATTACTCAAGGTACTAGCACTACGAATATAGTGTCAGTAGATGAAGATACTGCCACTGAGTTGGTCTCCAAAATTAACCAAGCCGGAACGGGCGTAACCGCTTCTGCTGAAACGACAGTCCAAGCTAATTTAACTGCTGCATTTGATACTTCGTTAATCATGAATGTTGATGGTGGTAGCGGGAAAACAGCGTCTTTAAATTTAACCGGTATTAGCTCTAACGCTGACCTTGCAACCGCGATAAATGATACCTCTGGTGATACTGGCGTAACTGCAAATTTGGATAACGGTACCCTGACTATCACCAGTTCTACCGGTGCCGATATTAACTTCACATCGCTGGCATCAAATACAACAGGTGCATTGGAGTTAAAGAACGTTGCTGCAGACGGTACAGCATCAGCAGCTACTGACGTAACCACCGCCGGTGTTGTAGCAACCGCGGCAGGTGCCATTACATTAAGTTCAGCTGACAGCTTTACGCTAACAGGTACAGCGGGTCCAGCTGAAATAACCGGTGAAGCGGCAGGTGTATTTGCGGGTGTTAGCACAGTTAATATAGGTACTGCATCCGGCGCGCAAAGTGCCATTGACATCATTGATGGCGCCATTGCCGGGATTGACAGTTCTCGTGCTGGCTTAGGTGCAGTGCAAAACCGAATGGACTTTACCATTAACAATCTGAGTAGTATTCAAAATAACGTCACCGATGCGCGTAGTCGTATTCAAGATGTTGACTTTGCTTCAGAAAGTGCTGAACTCAGTAAGCAGCAAATTCTATCGCAAGCCTCATCGTCTATGTTGGCGCAGGCCAATCAATTGCCACAGGTCGCGTTATCTTTACTCGGTGGTTAATGAGTAAAATAGTATTTTCTATAGTTAAATAGGCCCCTTTGTTAAGGGGCCTATTTTCTTTTTGTTACTGTAAAATAAAAATGTTGTCAAAAAAACTAAAGTTCCTCCGTTTATTGCCGTTAGCATAAGTGTAACCAATATGATCCGCCTGGCTTAATACAGACAGGCAATGTCTACAGTCAGGAATACGAGGAATTAAATCATGGCTATTTCAGTAAATACTAACGTCACTTCAATGAAAGCCCAGGGCAATTTAAATCAAGCGCAAAGTGCTACTTCTACATCGATGGAACGCCTTGCTTCAGGTCTACGCATCAACAGCGCCAAAGATGATGCTGCCGGTATGCAAATTGCCAATCGTATGACCAGCCAAATTAATGGTATTGGTGTGGCCATGCGTAACGCTAACGATGGTATTTCGATTGCACAAACCGCCGAAGGTGCCATGGGTGAGTCAACCAACATTTTACAGCGGATGCGTGACTTGTCTTTGCAGTCTGCCAACGGTTCAAACTCATCTGATGACCGTGCAGCTATGCAAAAAGAAGTGAATTCATTACAAGCTGAGTTAACCCGTATTGCTGAAACTACCTCATTTGGTGGCCAAAACTTACTCGATGGCTCTTATGGTACGCAAGCATTTCAAGTCGGTTCTGAAGCCAACCAAACCATTAATGTGTCACTAAAATCGGTATCTGCCACCAGTATTGGGGCATATCAAAGTGATGCAAAAGGTAGTCTATTTGGTGGAGGGCTTGTTGCCGCCGCGGCTGGCACCAATGGTTCAACGGGTGAAGAGTTAACTATTACTCAAGGTACTAGCGCTACGAAAATAACGTCAGTAGATGAAGATACTGCCACTGAGCTGGTTGCCAAAATCAACCAAGCCGGAACGGGCGTAACCGCTTCTGCTCAAACCAATGTTCAGGCTAATTTAACTGCTTCATTTGATACTTCGTTAATCATGAATGTTGATGGTGGTGCAGGGAAAACAGCCTCTTTAGATTTAACCGGTATGAGCTCTAATGAAGCACTTGCAACCGCGATAAATGATACCTCTGGTGATACTGGCGTAACTGCAAATTTGGATAACGGTACCCTGACTATCACCAGTTCTACCGGTGCCGATATTAACTTCACATCGCTGGCATCAAATACAACAGGTGCATTGGAGTTAAAGAACGTTGCTGCAGACGGTACAGCATCAGCAGCTACTGACGTAACCACCGCCGGTGTTGTAGCAACCGCGGCAGGTGCCATTACATTAAGTTCAGCTGACAGCTTTACGCTAACAGGTACAGCGGGTCCAGCTGAAATAACCGGTGAAGCGGCAGGTGTATTTGCGGGTGTTAGCACAGTTAATATAGGTACTGCATCCGGCGCGCAAAGTGCCATTGACATTATTGATGGCGCCATTGCTGGGATTGATAGTCAGCGCGCCGAGTTAGGTGCTGTGCAAAACCGCATGGACTTTACTCTTAATAACTTAAGTAGTATTCAAAATAACGTGTCTGACGCACGTAGCCGTATTCAAGATGTCGACTTTGCCTCAGAAAGTGCTGAACTCAGTAAGCAGCAAATTCTATCGCAAGCCTCATCTTCAATGCTTGCGCAGGCGAATCAGTTACCACAAGTGGCATTGTCGCTACTTTAATCACTCAGTGAGTGAATAGCAGCTTGATAGTAATTGACTGAGTGGATCAGTAACATAGCGTCAAATGGAAAAGGAAGATTCACACTGTTGGATCTTCCTTTTTGTTACTTACGCATATAAATTACATATGCACATAAATTACATATCTAGGGCGATTAACAGCGCTATATAGGGTGGTAACTCTTGTGAAGGGGTAATGTTGCTTTGTTGACCAAGTAGTCCCAACGTGAAACACGTTAGAGGGAGTACAATGATGAGAGAGGATGTTATGGATAATAATTTACTGGGTATTACACATTCACCTGTAAGCCCCTCTGCAACAAATAGGCCTGTAGTTGCACTCAATAGACATGAAACCGGATTAGATGCTACATCTGATACATCTGATACAAGTGTTGCTGCGCCGTTAACGGTTGAAAAAAACACTTATGTGGCAGAAACCGACAAAGTGGCGCTGACCAAGACGCTAACTGAAACTGAACAATCCGTTGCGGATAAAGACCAACAATCCGAGGCTGAAGTATTGGCTGAAGTGGTTGAGCAGTTGTCTGAGGTGGTGACATTAATGAATAAAGGCCTCGCATTTTCGGTTGACGAAGATTCCGGCTCCGCGATTGTTAAAGTGATGGATATTGACACCGGTGACATTATACGCCAAATTCCCAGCGAAGAAGCTTTGGAGTTGGCGCAAAAATTGCAAGATGTAAAGGGCTTGTTGCTGAAAACTCAAGCCTAAATGATAGCTAATTCGCTTATTCGCTAATTAGCTTGAAAATTTGACTACGCTTTTTATGAGATAAATTGAGGTAAATATGGGGTTAACATCGGTTGGACTGGGATCGGGTCTTGACATTAACGGTATTGTATCCGCTTTAGTTACCTCAGAGCAGGCTCCTAAGGTGGCACGATTTGACTCCACAGAGGGTGCCATTACTGCTGAAATATCAGCCTTGGGCTCATTAAAAAGCGTGTTGTCGGAATTTCAAGATAGCTTAAGTTTTCTGTCCAAAACAGATTCATTCGATAGTCAGAGCGTGAAACTTTCACAAAGTACTTATTTAAGTGCCTCTGTGAGTAATGATGCTGTGTCAGGCAGCTATAATGTTGCCGTTGAGCAACTAGCCCAAAGTCAAAAAGTTGGCTCTTTAGCCGTAACTGATGTAACTGCGCCTTTAGATGAAGGCTCGTTAAACTTTGCCGTTGATGGTGAAAGCTTTGATATTGCGGTGACCACAGACGATACCCTGCAATCGCTGGTGACTAAAATAAATGCTGCTGACGACAATATTGGCGTGACCGCCACCATAGTGAACAGTGATGCCGGCGCCCAGTTAGTCCTCACCTCTAACAAAACCGGCACCGCTAATAATATGAGTGTCACCGCAACCGATACTGGCGCGGGCACAGTGCTTGCCGATACTTTTGCCATGACCGAACTACAACCCGCTAAAGATTCGATTATCTATATCGATGGCTTAAAACTCACCTCCAGTAGTAATACCGTTGATAATGCGATTGATGGGGTGACCCTTAATCTAAAAGATGCCGATATTGCTAAGTTAACCACATTGACGGTTGCCCAAAGCACCAGCTCAGTCAAAACAGGTATAAAAGCATTTGTTGAGTCATATAATGCCATGTCAAAAACTATTGCTGATTTGACCAGTTATAATGCCGCTACCGAGCAAGCGGCAGCTTTACAAGGAGACTCCTTGCCTCGCGGGATCCAAAGCCAGTTAAGAGGGGTGATTTCATCGGCATTTTCTACCTCTAATGGTAATTTGTCTCTGGCCTCCATCGGCATTACCACGACGCGCAGCGGCACTTTAGAAATTAATGATGATATTTTAACCGAAGCGTTGAAAAATAATGTTGCTGGCATTAAAGAAATGTTTACCACTGAAGATACCGGGGTGGCGGCAAAGTTAGACGGTTACCTTGATTCGTATGTTGGCACTGGATCTATTATTGATAGCCGTGATACCTCCCTTGATAATCGCTTAGATCGCTTGAGCGATCAGCGAGAAGCATTTGCCCGAAAAATGTCAGCATTTGAAGACCGCTTATTTAAACAGTATAACTATATGGATTTGATTGTCGGTCAATTGAGCACCCAAAGTGACAATTTACAATCGCGATTGGATTCTCTCCCTGGGCTTGTGAGACAAAATGATTAATCCAATGTTTAATCGAATGCTACCGGTTTAATCAATCTGTTTAAAAGAGAACAGCGAGTTGACAATTATATGACGACCACAGAACAACAAGTGTTAATTGATAATTTGGATGCCATTAGCGAACAATGTAAGACGGTATTGAACAGGCTAAAAAGCAAAAATGACCTAGAAGAGTTTGATGAGTTGGTATTAAATTTGCAAGAATTGGTTGTTAAGCGTCAAAATTTATTGAATGTTTTGATTGCCGACTATTCGTTTACGCAAAGAGATTATTTGGAACACCAATTAGAGCTGACATTGAGTCTTGAGGTGAAAGCAAAGTTAGTCATGAATAGTTTGCATTCTGAGATACATCTAGGAAAGAAAAACCAACGTCAACTTGATGTTTATAAAAGTATAGATTCAGATAGGTAGGTATTTATGAGAAGCTCGCTACGGTCATATCGAAAAGTTTCGCTAGAAAGCGAAATTGCGGTGGCTTCACCGCATCGCATTATACAAATGATGTTTGAAGGCGCATTGCAGCGTATTGCACAAGCTAAATATGCCATTCAACAGAAAAATCATGCGCAAAAAGGAGAAAATATCGGTAAAGCAATTAGTATTATTGCTGGACTGAGTGGTAGCTTAAACATGGATGCTGGCACCGAAATATCTGCTAATCTAGACTCACTTTATGAATATATGTTGAGACGATTATCTGAGGCCAATGTGGCTAATGATGTGGATATGCTCGAAGAGGTTTCTGCTTTACTCAGAACCATTAAAGAAGGCTGGGATGCCATTCCGCAAGACATGCATGAGTTAACCTCTGAAGCCAGTTAAAAATGGCTATAATGCTGTATCAAACTAAAAAGACGCTTAGCGTCTTTTTTTTTGCTGTGTGGGTAAAATGAACGCGTTAACGTTTAGTGGATTTGTGTTTATCATATTTGTTATTTTAACGTGGTCTAAACTTAATTTTGGCTAAAAAAGCATCGCTCTTAGCTGAAAATGCTATCTGTTGTAGATAAAAGGTCACTGATGCTTGCTTATGCTGAGCTGATAATACAATATTTATGACCGAGTTCGTTTTTCTTAACGGTATTTAACAGATTAACGATCCTGTTTTAGGAAAAATGCTAGAATAGCCCCAGTGTTGTAATTGTTGCCAGTATTTATGGCAACTTTATGGCAACAATGTACTTTGGTTTTTGTTGCTGTGTGCGACATAATCATCCCGAATAAATACCTATAACAAGAGCTTTTGGCCTTCTGAATGATGCAAATAGAACAAAGTATTTTAATTGTCGGTACCCCATCAGAGCGCGTGACTCGTTTGTGCTGCATTTTCGAATTTTTAGGCGAGCAGTGCGAAATTGTCTCTAATGAATCTTTTACAACCTTAATCGAGCAATCTCGCTATCGCGCCGTTGTTATTTTGACGGATGACATTGTCTCAGACAGGATCAAAAATATTGCCGCCATTGTGCCTTGGCAACCTATGTTGTTACTGGGTGATACCGATGCAAGTTTATCAAATCTGCTCGGGACTATCGAAGAACCGATAAATTATCCACAATTGACTGAGCTGCTGCATTTCTGTCAAGTGTTTGGCCAAGCAAAAAGACAACACACCTTAACCAGTGGTAATCAAACCAAGTTATTTCGCAGCCTGGTAGGCCGCAGTGAAGGCATTGCTAAAGTGCGCCATTTGATTAACCAAGTGTCAAGTTCTGATGCAACCGTCATCGTGCTGGGTCAATCGGGTACAGGTAAAGAAGTGGTGGCGCGTAATATCCATTATTTATCTGAACGACGTGATGGGCCGTTTATTCCGGTTAATTGTGGTGCTATCCCTGCTGAGTTACTTGAAAGCGAATTATTCGGCCATGAAAAGGGCTCTTTTACAGGTGCGATATCAGCCCGTAAAGGCCGTTTTGAATTAGCTGAAGGTGGCACGCTATTTCTAGATGAAGTAGGTGATATGCCACTGCAAATGCAAGTGAAATTATTACGGGTATTACAAGAGCGAGTTTTTGAACGTGTTGGTGGTAGCAAAACGATTGCCGCTGATGTTCGTATTATTGCGGCGACTCATCGTGACCTTGAAACCATGATTATAGACAACTCATTTCGTGAAGATTTATATTATCGACTCAATGTGTTCCCAATTGAGATGCCTGCACTAAGCGAGCGTCGTGATGATGTGCCCTTATTACTTCATGAGTTAGTCAGTCGAGTATTTAATGAGGGGCGTGGTAAGGTTCGTTTCACCCAACGAGCCATTGAATCGCTAAAAGAACATAATTGGTCTGGTAATGTGCGTGAATTATCGAACTTGATTGAGCGGTTAACGATTTTGTTTCCTGGCGGATTGGTCGATGTTAACGATTTACCGCATAAGTATCGTTATATTGATGTACCTGAATACTGTGTAGAAGTCAGTGAAGAGCAGTTAGAGCGGGATGCGTTAGCATCAATCTTCAGCGATGAAGAGCCTGTAGAAATACCTGAAACGCGGTTTCCGAGTGAATTGCCGCCTGAAGGGGTTAATTTAAAAGACTTACTGGCGGAATTAGAAATTGACATGATCCGTCAAGCACTTGAGCAGCAAGACAGTGTTGTAGCAAGAGCGGCTGAAATGTTGGGTATTCGTCGTACCACATTAGTTGAAAAAATGCGTAAATATGGTTTGAGCAAAGAATAACCATTAGCCGATTATTTCTTTGATTCGTCATTAGCAATTCAATCTAAAAACACATCCACAGATGTGTTTTTTGCTTCTAGAACCTAGCCCCTAGAACCTAGACCCTAGCAGGACGAAGTCCGACCTCAGGCGAGCCTGCGAGTTCCTAGCCCCTAGCAGGACGCAGTCCGTCCTAGAACCTAACACCTAGCACCCAGAACCTAACACCTAGCACCTAGAACCTAACACCTAACACCTAACACCTAACACCCAGAACTTCGCATTGGCACAGTAAATGCATTAAGCTAGTTAAATGTTATTCTTTTGACGGAGCGACCATGTATTCAGCACGAGCGTTAACACATACAGATAATCCAGATTTTGGATTGTCTGCGTCAGCTTCGTCTAGCATCACAACTGATGCAGAGATTCAATCGTCTGCTATTGGCGCTTATTCAGTGCTACAACGAAAAGCTAATGTGCTTCGTAAAGGCGTTGCCCATTCTAGCGCGGCTATTGCTACTCCTGTTATCAGCCCTTATTCTAGTAAGGCCGCTAATATGTCTAATCAAATGGCGCATATTCTTCAAGCCATGCCATCTGGCGTGGTGATCATTGATGGCGACGGCGTGGTAACGCTTGCTAATCCTGTTGCAACCGAACTTCTTGGGCGACCGCTCCAAGGTTCGCGTTGGTTTGATATTATCCATCGCGCGTTTGCCCCACAAGATGATGATGGCCATGAAGTGTCGCTTAAAAATGGTCGCAGGGTAAAATTAGCCATTACCCCATTAGCGCCAGAGCCGGGGCAGTTGATTGTATTAACCGATCTAACCGAAACCCGCTTATTGCAGAAAAACTTATCTCATTTACAACGTTTATCGGCGTTAGGCAAAATGGTGGCGACATTAGCACATCAGGTGCGCACCCCATTATCTGCGGCTTTGCTGTATGCCTCTAATCTTGGCAGTTCCAAATTATCAGACTCAGCACGAAGTAAGTTTCAATCTAAATTGGTTGACCGATTAAATGAGCTAGAGCGTCAAGTAAATGACATGTTACTCATGGCAAAGGGACGTCAAGAGGGAATGGCTGAATCGGTTACAATGGATGAGATTATTGGACAGGTTATGGCCAATTGCGAGCCTATTGCAGATAAAAAACACTGTCAGCTTGTGGCTGAAGACACCTCAAATTCATTGATGCTTGCCAATGCTAATGCACTCAGTTCAGCAGTGAACAATTTGGTGATGAATAGCATTGAAGCGGGCGCAACAAAAATAAAAGTCAGCGCCAGTGAAACCGCTGATGGACTATTACTCGATGTTATCGATAATGGCAAAGGGCTCGAACCGTCAATGCAACAACAAATACTTGAACCTTTTTTTACCACTAAAAGTCAAGGTACAGGATTGGGCTTAGCGGTTGTTCAGTCGGTAGTGCATAACCATGGCGGACAAATACAGTTGTCGTGTAAACCTGGAATGGGTTGTCATATTCGATTGAGCTTTCCGCACATTAGCAAAGCAAGTGATCAGGAGGTGATGCGTGGCTGAAGCCAATATTTTATTAGTTGAAGATGATGCTGATTTACGTGAGGCATTACTCGATACGCTAATGCTCGCCCATTATGACTGTGTTGATGTTGGCAGTGCTGAAGAGGCTATTTTGGCCTTAAAAGTAACCCATTTTGATATGGTGATTAGCGATGTGCAAATGGACGGTATTGGTGGCATGGGGTTGCTGGGTTATTTACAGCAGCACCAACCTAAACTGCCCGTCTTATTAATGACCGCTTATGCCACCATTAACAGTGCGGTTAGTGCAATGAAATTAGGCGCAGTGGATTACCTTGCTAAACCATTTGCGCCTGAAGTGTTGTTGAATCAAGTGTCCCGCTATTTACCCTTAAAGCAAAACCACGATAAGCCTGTGGTTGCCGATGAGAAAAGTTTAGCCTTGTTGTCGCTGGCTCAGCGTGTGGCAGTATCTGATGCATCGGTAATGATCATGGGGCCGAGTGGCTCAGGTAAAGAGGTGCTGGCGCGCTATATTCACCAACATAGCCAACGCCATGACCAGCCGTTTATTGCGATTAATTGCGCTGCAATACCCGAGAATATGTTAGAAGCGACCTTGTTTGGTTATGAAAAAGGCGCGTTCACTGGGGCTTATCAGGCATGCCCTGGTAAGTTTGAACAAGCCCAAGGCGGCACCATATTACTTGATGAAATATCTGAGATGGAGCTGGGGTTACAAGCTAAGTTATTGCGGGTGTTACAAGAGCGTGAGGTTGAGCGTTTAGGTGGCCGTAAAACTATTAAACTGAATGTTCGCGTACTGGCAACCTCAAACCGCGATCTTAAAGCGCTGGCCACCTCGGGTGAGTTTAGAGAAGATTTATATTACCGAATTAATGTATTCCCGTTAACGTGGCCTGCGCTGCATCAACGACCTGCCGATATTTTACCGCTGGCGCGGCATTTAATTATTAAACATGCTAAAGCACTTAATATGACCTCAGTGCCACAGCTGGATGACGGTGCTACTCGGCGTTTATTAACCCATCGCTGGCCGGGTAACGTGCGAGAGTTAGACAATGTTATTCAACGGGCACTGATATTGCGGGTTAATGATGATATTGGCGTTAATGATATTATTTTAGACTCTGGCGATGTGGCGTTAGTGGCACCAGAATATGTTGACACTGATAAGTCTGCCGAATTAGAAGGCTTAGGTGGCGAATTAAAAGCCCAAGAGCATGTGATTATTTTAGAAACCCTAAATCAATGTCAGGGTAGTCGGAAAATGGTCGCTGAAAAACTCGGGATCAGTGCTCGTACGTTACGTTATAAAATGGCAAAAATGCGCGATATGGGGATCCAATTACCTGCTTAGTGCCAATGCTTGTGCTAATTGATTATTTGTTCAAGCTTATTTAATTGATTGATTTTAAAGTTTTATTTTATAATTAAGACAAAAAGTGACCTATTTTATATGGTAAATAGGTTACTTTCGCCTGCCTATTGTTGCCTTTTGCCTGCCTATTTTCTAATTGTTTTATAATTGTTTTCTACCTATCGCCTACTAATTGTAATATTGGCATCTAAATTGCTATAAATCATTATCAGTTATTGTTGTCGTCAAAAAGCCGACGAAAGGGAGTTACATCGTGCAGATTAGCGCAAATCCATTAATGCAAGAAATGCAGTCACTTCGTGGCGAAATAGCCCCTTCTATTGGTTCATCAATTCGTCCTAATTTAACCCAGCAAGTCAATAACACTACCGGTGCTGATTTCAGCCAGTTGTTGTCTCAGGCGGTGGGTAGCGTCAATGAACTACAACAAGCATCGTCAAGTTTAGCCTCGCGTTTAGATATGGGTGACACCACGGTTAGCTTGTCTGATACGGTTATTGCGCGTGAAAAAGCTGGCGTTGCCTTTGAAGCAACGGTGCAGGTACGTAATAAACTTGTCGATGCTTATAAAGAAATCATGAATATGCCTGTTTAGTCGCAGATCAAATAAAATAACAACATCAGATATAGCAGGTAAGTATTGTGAGCACAGACTTAATGGTAGGTTCAAATTCAACCGCTGATACCGGCGTACGGCAAGAGAACCCGTCTGGGCTTCTTGGCGGCATTGGTGGCGCCGATATGATGCGCCAAGTGATCATGATCTTGGCATTAGCGATATGTCTTGCTATGGCTGTTTTTGTGATGATGTGGGCCCAAGAGCCTGAGTATCGTCCACTGGGTAAAATGGAAACAACTGAGATGATCCAAGTCTTGGATGTACTTGATAAAAATCAAATCGATTATCAAATAAATGTCGATGTGGTGAAAGTGCCTGAAGACAAATATCAAGATGTTAAGTTATTACTCAGCCGAGCAGGTGTTCAAAGTAACACCCAGGCTAATGATTACTTAAGCCAAGATAGCGGATTTGGTGTCAGCCAGCGCATGGAGCAAGCTCGCTTAAAACTCAGCCAAGAATTAAACTTGGCTCGGGCTATCGAAGAATTAAAAAGTATTAGTCGTGCCAAAGTTATTCTAGCGTTACCAAAACAAAACGTTTTTGCTCGTAATGCCTCTAAGCCAAGTGCAACCGTGGTGGTGAGCGTTCGTCGTGGTGGATTAGGCCAAGAAGAGATCGATGCGATTGTTGATATTGTTGGCTCTGCGGTGCAAGGACTGGTGCCTTCTCGCGTGACGGTGACGGACTCAAATGGTCGTTTACTTAATTCTGGTAGTCAAGATGGTACCTCTGCTCGAGCCCGTCGTGAACAAGATCTCGTGCAACAACAAGAAGCAGAATACCGTAAAAAAATTGAATCAATATTGATGCCTATTTTAGGACCTGAGAACTTTACTTCTCAAGTCGATGTCAACATGAACTTTACCGCAGTAGAGCAAACTGCAAAGCGCTATTCTCCTGACTTACCCGCTGTTCGCAGCGAAATGACCATTGAGCGAAACTCATCGGGTCAAAGCTCTGGCGGTATTCCTGGTGCGTTAAGCAATCAACCGCCGACGGAGTCCGATATTCCGCAAGTGGCGGGTGAGGCGACAAGCTCAACTGTGTCAGGTAATTTTTCAAAAGAAGCCACGCGTAATTATGAGTTAGACACCACGATTAGTCACACTCGTCAGCAAATTGGTGTGGTTCGCCGCGTCAGTGTGTCAGTTGCGATTAACTTTAAACCTGGGCAAACGGATGAAAATGGTCAGGTCACTCGCGTGCCGAGAACAGAACAAGAATTAACCAATATTCGCCGTCTTTTAGAAGGCGCGGTAGGCTTTAGCACCCAACGCGGTGATGTGCTTGAAGTGGTAACGGTTCCCTTTATGGATCAGTTAATTGAAGCGTTACCAGAACCGGATATGTGGGAGCAGCCTTGGTTTTGGCGTGCAATTAAGCTGGCTTTAGGTGCGATTGTTATTTTAGTGCTCATTCTGGCCGTGGTTCGACCTATGCTGAAAAAGCTAACCAATCCTAATGGGATTAAGATGCCCGATGATGTTCATCCTGGACATGAATTAGCTGAAATTGAAGATCAGTATGCAGCCGATACCTTAGGTATGCTTAATACTAAAGAGGCGGAATACAGTTATGCCGATGATGGGTCAATTCATATACCTAATCTGCATAAAGATGATGATATGATTAAAGCAATTAGAGCAATCGTGGCCAATGAGCCAGAGCTTTCCACGCAAGTAATTAAGAACTGGTTACAAGACAATGGCTAATGAAAAAAAAGAAAGCGTAGAAAAAGCAGAAAAAGCTACGGGATTTGACCTGGATTCGGTTACTGGTGTTGAGAAAACTGCCATTTTACTGCTCAGTTTGAATGAAGCGGATGCGGCGTCAATTTTAAAACACTTAGAACCTAAGCAGGTGCAAAAAGTGGGTATGGCGATGGCGGCGATGGATGAGTTTGGTCAAGATAAAGTCATTGGGGTTCACAAGTTATTCTTAGATGATATCCAAAAATTCTCGTCAATTGGCTTTAACAGCGAAGAATTCGTCCGTAAAGCGTTAACCGCGGCGTTAGGTGAAGATAAAGCGGGCAACTTGATTGAACAAATTATCATGGGCAGCGGGGCTAAAGGGCTTGATTCGTTAAAATGGATGGATGCCCGCCAAGTGGCGACGATTATCCAAAACGAACATCCGCAAATTCAAACCATTGTGTTGTCATATTTAGACCCAGATCAAGCCGCTGAGATTTTTAGCCAGTTTCCAGAAAATACCCGTTTAGATTTGATGATGCGTATTGCTAACCTTGAAGAGGTTCAGCCAGCGGCTTTGCAAGAGTTGAATGACATTATGGAAAAACAATTCGCGGGTCAAGGTGGAACGCAAGCAGCCAAAATGGGCGGCCTAAAAGCGGCTGCCAATATTATGAACTATCTCGATACGGGTGTTGAGAGCCAGATAATGGAAACCATGCGTGAGTCTGACGAAGAAATGGCGCAACAAATACAAGACATGATGTTTGTATTTGAGAACTTAATTGACGTTGATGACCGTGGCGTTCAGGCCCTGTTACGTGAAGTGCAGCAAGATATTCTGATGAAAGCACTTAAAGGTGCAGATGAAGGTTTGAAAGAGAAAATTCTGGGTAATATGTCTAAACGTGCAGCAGAATTACTTCGTGACGACTTAGAAGCCATGGGGCCAATCCGTATTAGTGAAGTAGAAGTGGCACAAAAAGAAATTCTGGCTATTGCTCGGCGCCTCAGTGACAGCGGTGAAATCATGTTAGGCGGAACTGGTGGCGACGAGTTCTTATAACTCAGTATCTATATCCAAGCCATTATCGAGAGCGCTGCTTCGCGACTGATAGGATCTAGGACGCAGTCCGCCCTAGGTCCTTGAACCTTGCATTTGAACAATGTTTTCAACAACATAAGTGATGAATTATGCCAGAATCAAAATCGCCTAAAAATACGCTCAATACGGATGATGAGCAAGCATTTAGGCATTGGCAATTACCTGATATGACTAAAGATAGTAGTTTAGAACCGTCAAACATGTTTGGTAAGTTTTCTGAGGCGCACACGCCTACTCCAGTTGCTGGTGCTGAGAAGTCTATGGCACCACCGACCATGGCGCAAATTGAAGACATTCGCGCAGCCGCGGAGCAAGAAGGGCTTGAGCAAGGCAAACAAGAAGGCCATCAACAAGGATTAGAGCAAGGGCGCTTAGAGGGACTGGAGCAAGGTCACCAACAAGGGTTCGCTCAAGGCGAGCAGCAAGGATTGGAGGCCGGGCAAGCAAAAATTAATCAACTTGTTGAGCAACTTAATCAAATTATTAACCAATTTGAGCGGCCACTCTCTATATTAGATAACGAAATTGAAGCTGAACTGTTGGCAATGACAATAAGCTTAGCCAAGTCGGTGATTGGCCATGAACTTAAAACGCATCCAGAACATATATTATTGGCATTACGTCAAGGTGTTGATGCGCTGCCACTGAAAGAACAACGGGTTAAATTGCGCTTGAATCAAGCCGATGCTGAAATCGTTAACCAATGTTACAGTGCGGAACAACTGGACAAAAATCAGTGGCAAATTGATATCGATCCGTCATTATCAAATGGTGACTGTATCATTGAAAGTGTGCGTTCATCTGTCGATTTACGCGTTGAGCAACGTATTAACCAAGTGTTTAGTGAATTAGACGCCCAGTCGAATCAGTTAGCTAAGAATGTGCAACAGCAAAAAGCAACTCATCCACAATATCAAACCACTTCAGTCGATAATTTGAGTGAACATCAACAACCCCCTGAGCTTACCGACACCATCGACAGTACAAACCGTGCTGATAATGACCAGAATAGCCAAAGTCATACTGTTGATACGGATGCTGAACCGGTGACTCAACACATTGATGCGCCGGATCCCATTGTGGATCCACAGACAAGTGCAACGCTCGACACAAGTGCACAAGCTGAAACTGTTCCAGCAGATAAAGCGGATGATACTGTCCCAACAGATAAAGCGGATGATACTCAGCAACAGACGAAAGACCTATCCCAAGGAAATACCGATGAGCACTCGTCAACATCGACTACTTAACAAATTTGCTGTGCATCATAAACACGTATTACCGCTGCGACCAGTGGCAAGCGGGCAGTTAGTTAGGGTTGTTGGTTTAACGCTCGAGGCGACCGGATGTCGTGCACCTATTGGTAGTTTATGCTCTATCGAAACCATGGTGGGTGATTTGGTGGCAGAGGTTATCGGGTTTGATGACACATTACTGTACTTAATGCCTATTGAAGAACTCAGAGGGGTGTTGCCCGGCGCGCGCGTTAAGCCGTTAGGTGAACAATCTGGATTAAATGTTGGCTTATCATTATTAGGCAGAGTGTTAGACGGTAGTGGCTTGCCATTAGACGGTTTAGGACCGCTTAATACTGATCAATATGCTTCACGTCATGGCCCTTATATTAACCCATTATCTCGACGAGCGATTACCGAACCTTTAGATGTCGGCGTTCGTGCAATCAATTCGATGTTAACGGTCGGTAAAGGCCAGCGTATGGGCTTGTTTGCCGGTTCTGGTGTGGGTAAAAGTGTGCTGCTTGGCATGATGACGCGGGGGTCTAAAGCCGACATTATTGTGGTGGGTTTAGTGGGCGAACGTGGTCGTGAAGTTAAAGAGTTTATTGAAGAAATTTTGGGTAAAGAAGGTCGTGCGCGCGCAGTTGTTGTGGCCGCACCGGCAGATACGTCTCCCTTAATGCGCTTACGGGCTTGTGAAACGTCCACTCGTATTGCTGAGTATTTTAGAGATTTAGGTTACGATGTTTTGTTGCTAATGGACAGTTTGACGCGTTATGCACAAGCACAACGCGAAGTGGCTCTTGCGGTAGGAGAGCCGCCAGCAACCAAAGGATATCCCCCTTCAGTATTCGCTAAGTTACCGCGTCTGGTTGAACGGGCGGGTAATGGCGGTGCTGGGCAAGGTTCTATTACGGCTTTTTACACGGTATTGACTGAAGGTGATGATCAACAAGATCCCATTGCTGATGCTTCTCGCGCTATTTTAGATGGCCACATTGTGTTATCTCGTCAACTTGCCGATTCGGGTCATTATCCTGCCATCGATGTGGAAGCATCGATTAGCCGCGTAGCACCTATGGTGATCAGTGATGAACACCTAGAAGCCATGCGCAGAGTTAAACAGATGTATTCTCTGTATCAACAGAATCGAGACCTTATTTCAATTGGCGCCTACTCTCAGGGCAGCGATCCTAGGATTGATAATGCGATCCGCTTACAACCTGCAATGAATGCCTTTTTGCGTCAGGGATTTAAAGAACCAGTGACGTTTGAAGAGAGTCGAGTCATGTTGACTCAAATAGCCGCGCAGTGTCAGGGATAACGTAAATGACTCGAACTGATCCACTATTGACGGTATTGAAGTTGGCCACTTCTGCCGAAGATCAAGCTGCTTTACAGCTTAAGTCGGCTCAATTTGAAAAGCAAAAACGCCAAGGTCAGCTGGATGCATTAAACAACTATCGCTTAGATTATATGAAACAGATGGAAGGACACACAGGAACCACATTACGCGCAAACCAATACCATCAATTCCATCAATTTATTCGTCAAGTAGATAATGCAATAACACAACAGGTTGGTGCGGTTCAAGATGCCGAAAAACAAGTTGGCTATCGTCAAGTTCATTGGCAAGAAACACAACAAAAACGTAAAGCGGTCGACATGTTATTAAAGCAAAAAGCCAAGAAGGCTATGGCAATAGAAGCTAAACTTGAACAAAAAAACTCAGATGAATTTGCGATGCAACAGTATTTTCGCCGAAAACTTAAATAACCCTTTGTCTTGCTAATGACCTTGCTAACAATCTTGTTAATGACCATTTATCGACTTGCTAATGACCTTGCTAATGACCTTGCTAATGACCTTGCTAATGACCTTGCTAATGATCTTGCTAACAATCTTGTTAATGACCATTTATCGACTTGCTAATGACCTTGCTAATGACCTTGCTAATGACCTTGCTA